>JAOUJM010000138.1 GCA_029883265.1 Gammaproteobacteria bacterium | reverse complement strand
TTGATAAGTAGTAACATTACCCAATGGCAATACGTCATAACGCTCCTGATCAATTGAAAAAATGTTCGTTGAGCCAAACGGCTTATAGCTTGAATCAACCGTCATGGTGATCGTCCCCATGAAAGCAGCCATGGCATCTAATTCATCGATGCTTGGAATACGAAAATCTTCGTGATCAACACGATTCAAAGAAACAGGTGAATGACCGCGAATAGCACCCATGGAAAAATCTTGCAAAGTAAAAATACCACCGCTTTGTCCCCACGGTGAGGTTTGTGCGATATTAAGTAAGTGAGGCGTTTTACGAAAAACTTCGGGTTGATCGGGGCCGTCGATATTTGCCAAGATCAATGCGCGGCCAAGCGGCGCGGTTGATAATAAAGATGTACGCAGTCGATCACCCGATGGATCTTGCATACCTTCTAGACCATTACCCACTGGTGATGGATTACTTGGATTCGAGCCATCCAAATCACCGGAGACAAAGAGCGTCATAGTGCCACTATTACCGAATGCATCGGTAATCACGCCATTCAGCGCATCGCCACCTAAAACAAAATAAGTATTACCAGAACCTTTAACAATCGTACCTGTGTCGCCGTCACCATCACTAATGACGCCGCTTAAATCACTGGGTTGGCTAAAGCCTGATGCATATGCTGCATTGCCGATGGTGAGTATATTTATATTTTTACCAATGTCTGAAATAAACAAAGGGTCATCAGCAGGTTTGCTATGAACATGAGTGGGCGTTAGATTAAAAAACGGAGGTACGTGACAAGTCTGACAAGTGCGGCCATTTCCATTAAACGTTTCTTTGGAAAATAAAACTTGCCCTTGATCAGCTAAGCTGGCAATCACAAACGGTGTGCCTAAACCCGTACCAGAAGAATTCGTGGGACTTGCTGTACCTAAACTATAGTCAGCATTACCATTCGGCACATCCGCTTCAAGCAGGTTCGCGGTGCGTACAAAAGCATTGGTGTTTAAAACACTTAAATCAGTGCTAAGTGCTGCGCCTTCACTGCCAGCAACACCAGAAAAATTGCCATAACTAATACAAGACTCCATGGCGATACTCGTGCCGGTGAAGTCTGGATTATTGACAAAACAGATTCGACCACCATTAGGTTGCACCATTTTAGGCATAATGAAATCTGGAGTAGGCGTGTTTGCCAAATCTGCAAACGCTTGAGTAGCAATAAGTACTTTGCTGCCACTTGCGGGTGCGTCAGTTGGGAAAACATAACGACCTCTCGGATTGCCAAGTACATCCTCGAAGGAAAGCAAGTATTGGCCAACATCAGTGCCAACGGTTGCATTGACAGGACCCCAACTGCGAGAGCCGGCGCCTAGAACAAGTAACTCGACATATTGAATTGTCGAATCGCCATTGATGCCAGCAGACACGCTGTTAATGCGAACATCCGCAAAAACTGACGTGGCACACACGCTGGACATCATTAGAACGAGCCCAAAAAATTTGTTTTTCACTTTAGCTGCCTCATTAATTATTTTGTGTGATATTGTAAGCAAAATTGCTAAAAAAACAAAATTTATAAGGGTTTGGCTAAGGATTATTGTTGTTGCATATAATTTTGTAACATATTGTATTTAAACAATAAAAAACGGTTTTATTTTTTTTGAGATGTAGACTTGGCTTAATTCAAGAAGTTTTTTTTTTATTATTTCATTAATTGTTTATTTCATATACATTTTTAAGAATTGATAAAATCTAAACTGTTTTTTTTGCATAATACTTTAGTGCTAGCCCAAGTTTAATTCGATTAGATCAGTTTTTAACAAGCCCGTTGTTGATTGAGTCTTACCACCAGACTTCACTATTGAGTAACCAGCCACTGCTACGATGCAAGCGGTGACCAACAACATAACCATGGTCTTTCCAATGCCAGGTCAGGGATACATTTAAACGTGAATTAATTTGGTATGTTGGTGTGAGTGTAAGTATGGCACCTTTACCATAAACATCTTGGTCCCAGGCCTCTGCGCTAGTGGCCAGAGAAAAACGTCGGAATTTAAAAAGCGCTGGAACAATCAAACCCAAACCACGGTTTTTAAAGGGACGACCGGTACGAGCATAGGCTGCGAAATAATATTGCTGAAAGCGTACATGCTGAGTTAAATAAATTTCATAACCCAAGGCGCCGGGATTAAATCGAGTGGTATAGGCCCAGGCGAAACTGTCTTTTTTTACCAGCCAAGGATTCACAATTTTTGGATTTCTTTTTAAGTCCATACTGAAAACTTTTAAACTTTTATAAAGCATCGGGTCCAATGCCGTGGTAAGAATATTCATCCAGAATATTTCCCGATACAAACTCACCAGGCTTGGATCAACACTATTATCCGAGCGTATGGCCGGTCGACCCGTGTAGTGTTGATAGACTAATTTAGCAAAGTCGACGGGGTCGCCATAAGTATTGTCCCAAGTGCTGCTTTTACTGGGATTGGTGGGCGCAATTAATAGGGTGTACATGGGAAATAACAGCGTTGAAATCACATTATGTACTGTGTCGTCGGCATCACGATAGCCGTGGCGGAAATAAAACATCTCGTGTTGCCAACGCATGAGTGAATTAATTTCAAATCCACCGACCGACATTAGCGTTTGTTCTGCTGCTGTTGCATTCGGCGCATCTACCATGCGCGCCAAGGGAAAAGGAAAGCGGTATTCATCAATCACAAAATCGCCACCGGCTTGATTGGCGCGCGCCCAATGGCCCATGTCATGCGGCCACATGGTAAAATTGAAGGTCCAGAACACGCTCCAAGTGGTTTCTATCCAGGGCTGGGCTGGCTTAGGAATATGATTAACTAAACCACTACGATACATGCCATCGTAAGCAAGTTTATTAAGCGTGATGCCGTTAGTTGCGGCAAACCGAGAGTCGGTCAAGTGGCCAAAACTTATAGGGTAAGATCGTAATTCAGTTGCCGCTAAGAGTGGATGCTGAAAACTAATAACAACCAAGCATGCGACTACGTTTTGATAATTAAATAAATACAAAAAGCGCTTTAACATGTTATTGCTCCAAACCTTAGCGTGAGGTGCAACTTCAGTATAAGTATTTCTAACCATGCAAAGCAACTTTGTTTTTTACACAGAATAATTTTATGAATTCAAACAAAGAATGAATAAACCTTTTTAAAAAAAAGAACCCCGCGTTGGCGAGGTTCTGTGTCTAGAAAGAAAAACTTAAATTTATGGAAATTGAATATTTGCCGTTGTGGTCTGGCCTTCAGTAACCACCACGCCATCAACATCCGCTTGCACTAAATTACTGTAAGTGCTGCTGCCTTGTTGTGCACGCAATCGAGCATAAGTGCCAGCAGGTACACTTACCGTGTAGCTTCCGTCACTCTTGGTTAATGCATTGATAAAGCGATCTGTTCCTGCGGTGCCAGAGCTGCGAATTTGCACGCGGGTGCCTTTAGCGGGGCTACCGTCTGCATTTGATACGGTTCCCGTTAGCACGCCTGCATTGGGCAAGTTAATGGTAATCGGCGAGCCAGGGTTACTCGTGCCATCACTGGCCAAGCTTATTTGCGTAGGCGCTGTACCACTTGATGGTGCTAAGTTTTGTGTCACTGAACCATCATAGATAACAGAAGCATGGGCTTGAGGATCATCAATACGCACATACAAATAAAAATCATCCGGGGTGGTAATCACAGAACCTGTGTCTGGATCATCGGCAAAATACACGCTGGCTGTGCCGTCGCTACCTGTGATTGCTAGATCAATAAATCCGTTGCTCGTTCCTTGCAAGAACACCTTGGCTTGGGACACAGGTGTGGCATTATGTTGTACCAGCACATCCACTTTTCCAACGGGACCATAAAAATTCACTACTGCATCAGCGGCACTGACATCTAAACTTTTACGACGATATCCATAGGCAGATATTTGATAGTCACTTTTTGCTTTTAACCAAATACGATATTTGCCGCGTGGGTTGGTGCGAATTCGTTCAGACGCTGCATATTGCCAGGTCGTGGCCGTGGGACGAATATCAATACGAACTGTTTCACCTGCCACGGGAACACCACCAGTAGATAGTGTCATTATTTCACCCGACACCTTGTTGCCAACCCTAAGTTTAAAAATCAATAATTGATCGCTGCCTGCAGTCACAGTAACTTTTTCTGCAAAACCACGACTACGACGACCATGAATTTGCGTCGAATCGTAAGCCGCTGTGGCATAAGCCGCCAGGGTTTGATTGCGTGCGATAATGTTGTAATCGCCGGGAATAATATTCATGACGTAATTGCCGCTTTTTTTCACCACAGTGCCGCCGTGAGGTAGATTTGTTAGGTATTCGCGAGCAAATACTTGTACACCTTCAATCGCCTTATCCAACAAGACACCTTCATAACCCGTAACACTGCCGCGAATTCGACCACCGGGCTCAAGCGCGAAATCAATACCGGTTTTTGTCGTGCCATCGACCACGGTGACTTTTTCCGCGTCGGCTTGAGTATATGCCGGTGTTAGCGCGCTACTGTGATACCACTCACTTGCACCCGTGCTAACCAAGGTTTGGTTCATTGCGCCGACAATAAATTCCGTCGTATCAGTTAAGTCCACGCCAATGCAATATGTGCCATCAGCGGCGGTTTTACTGCGGCCGTAATTCACCCAACCTGTATAACTTAGCGCAACCATATCGATACCTTCAACCGCGCCACTAGCATCGGTAACCGTGCCGCAAATTTCGTTTGTGGCGGAAATACTATTAATCACATTTTGAGTTTCCGTAAACTCTGTAATAGCAGTGTCAATCGCGCTAATGATTGCAGCAACAGTTGATGAGCTAAGTTCTGATGATTCTAATTGATGAGCAAGCGCAGAAAGTTCTTCAAGTAAAACTAAAGCATCACTGGATTCGATGGCAGCAAAGCCTCCAGGATCAGTGCTGGTGACTGTAGTGACGATGTTGCTGGCTTTGGTTGAAAACGGATCAATATTTAATTCTTCATTCACCAGGCGCGCTTCAATTGTTTCGGCGCCAATTGTAACCCGAACCACATAGCGTGTATCAAAACTAACGCCTGAAGGTAAAGAAGTGAAACTGTAATTACCATCAGCGTCGGTTGTTGCCGTTGCTAAGGCAGCGCCAGTAGCGACCCCATCAATACCAACCTCATAAATGCTGACAGTGACATTGGCCACGCCTACAAAACCATCAATGAGCGCATGCGCGGATTTGCCGAACAGCCATTCGCCTATGCGAGCGAAAAATGTTTTATTCGTTTCTTGCAAGGCCGCAGTAACTTGGGATGGTACAGAAACAATTCCGGATATGGCAGGCGTTGAATCTTCTTTATCCGCAGGCTCATCACTAGAGCAAGCCCACAGGCTTGTTGCGAGAAATAAAGCAAAACAAAATGTTTGAAAAAACTGGTTTTTTGGCATTGTAACTCCTTTCAGTACAGATGACCTATAAACAGACTTAGCTAAGCTATTTTTGAACGGGGAATTAATGGTAATGGCTAAATGCAGGTTTAATACCGGTCAAACGGTAGTGCAGGGAAATAATGCCTTGAATCAGCTCATGAAAAGAATTAGCGATTTGGGCCGAAATTAGAAAGAATTATTTTGCAAACGGCAGCATTTTTGAATGGTGTTGTAGTTCTGCTAAGTGATATGATTTTAAACAGGTAAACGATTGGGATACTGACTAACATGGCAGTTAAAGAAAAGAAAAATCAAGCTTGTATACTCGTTGTTGATGATGAAATAGCGATTACAGCGATTTTAACCGATGTTTTAGAAGGTGAAAATTTTGATGTTATTTCATTTAATGATAGTCGTCAGGCGCTAGAGGCCCTGCAAAAATCCCCGACACACTTCGATTTTTTATTAACCGATCAAACCATGCCTTATTTGTCCGGCTTGGATTTGAGCAAAGCCGCCAAAGCACTCAATCCCGAGCTTCCCATCGTGATTTGCACGGGTTTTGCCCAGCATATCAATAAAGATAGCGTTAAAAAAGCGGGTATACTCGATTTGTTATACAAGCCATTAAACATGGAAAAATTAATTACCATGTTGCACGAAAACATTCCTCAACATTAATTACCAATTGATTGCATTGGTTTGAGAATCACAGGCGTTTCCAAGTTCCGTAGCAAAATGCAAACACAAAAACGCCAACACCTGATGATGTTTTGCCAGCTTGATGCTTTGTTGTTTATTCATTAATAAATTTTTAATCAAAATGATATTACGCAGTTCATGCCGCGGTGCAGGTATTTGAGTCCACTGCGGCAAAACAGCCTCCAATAAACGACTCAACACTTCTGGTTCGTTTGCACCTAAGGTCAAACTGCTTTGCAGTGCATGATAAAACTCATCATCCAACTCACCCAAACGTGACTTCATAAACGCAACACTGGCCCAACTATGCGGCCAGTCAGGACGAATCGCCGTTGCCTGGTGGTAAAACCCCAGCGCGGTTTGCAAAATGCTATTGAACTCATCGCCATTAAAATCCGATTGATAAAATTGCCATTCGTAAATTTGCCCCATTTGATCTAGATATTCAGGATGATCGGGAAAAATACTCAAAGCGGTTTGCATGCTATCGTGCGCGTTTTGCCAATTTTCATCTAAGGATGCTTGGTCACCTAAATACCATGTCTCTAAATACTCACGCGCTTGGTATGCATAAATATCCGCTAGCCCCCAACGCAAAGCAATAATAAAAAATGCCAACAGCATGACCACTAAACCACCAAGCAAAGCTTTGCGTAGCGACTTAATCGTTTTCTGCGAAATTTCAATCATGAGCAAATAGCTCAGCACTAATAGCTTTGGGACGATCAATAATCATAGCGCTTGCTGCATCCGTGTTTAATAACTTAGCGACAGCATTAAAACCAGGCTTAAGCTCGGGAGGGCGATGTGAAAGATTATGTGCGTCACTAGCCAATATGGTGGCCCAATGATTTTGAATAATCGCACTTGCCGTGTCCTGACAACTTGACCCAAAATCACCTGCCACCGATGCCGCCGTTAATTGCATTAAACAGCCACGATCAATAAACGGTTCAAGTTTTTTTAAATTGCGCATGACATCTTTATTACGTTCTGGATGCGCAATCATGGGACGGATATTTTGTTTTATTAAAAAATCCACGAGCTTGTCTGAACCGGGTGGTATATGACTGTGCGGTAATTCAAGTAACAATACTGATTGGTTTTCATAGGTGCCAAGAAAAGGAATTTGGTTTTGTTGCAGCATAGGAATAATTTCTGGACTAATGCGCACTTCACCTGCGGCACGTAATTTCAAAGGAATCGCTGCTTCTTGTAGCATGACCTGAAACTGTTTTAGTAATTTCTGAATGCTTTGATGCGTATTGTTATAACGACCGGGATGCACATGCGGCGTAGTCACCGCGTGAGTAATGCCATTGGCAACTGCGTGTCGCGCTAGGGCTAAGGCCTCGTCGAGGTTTTGAGGACCATCATCTATGCCGGGTAACAAGTGACAGTGTAAATCATACATAGTGATTTAGGATTTGATCGGCGTGTAATAACTATCGTGATAATAGTCATAATTTCCGTATTTGGAAATCTTACTGGTATCGAGTTGATTAAGAATCGCGCCTGCAATTTTTGCATTCGTCGCTTTCAAACGACCAATGCCATTGCGCGCCAAATGGTGCGGGGTTTCATCGGCTTTAACCACATAAATCACCGCATCAGCTTTGGTTGCTAAAATCAATGCATCACTCACCGCTTGGGTGGGTGCGGTGTCAATAATAATTCGATCGTATTTTTGTTTCAGTGTGTGCAACAATTGATTAAAATTGCTCGATGACAATAACTCAAGCGGATTCGGTGGAATAATACCCGAAGGCAAAATATCAATATTCGCGCTTATATTGCTATGAATACATTGTTCCAAGCTTTCCGTTTGGGCCACTAAATTTGACAAGCCTGGTAAGCGTGGCGGTAACTTAAAGGTTTCGCCAATGCTGGGTCGACGCATATCCGCATCAATGAGCAATACATTTTCCAATTGCCCCATGGCAATTGCCAGGCAGGAAGCAATCGTGGTTTTACCTTCACCGGGTACAGACGATGTCACCACGGTCACTTGATGTGGATTATCCAATCCCGACAAAATCAAACCTGTGCGTATGGTGCGAATAGATTCCGCAAAGCCCATATGCTCCTCACTATTAAACACCGCAACCGGATCAAGATCGACATTGGATTTAAGCTTCACTTTTGGTCCGAGTCCCAACAAGGGCGTGTTAAGTTTATCTTCCACATCGGCACTATTAGTGAAGGTGTTGTCCAAGTGTTCGAGCAAAAACGCGAGTAATACACCAATCATGAGCGTAACAATAAACGCGATAATGACGGATAAACCCTTGCGTGGTTTTGCCGCTTTAAGTGGCGCCACGGCAGGATCAGCAATACGTGCATTCACGGCTTGAAAATCTTGAGTTGCATCTGTTTCCTGAAAACGAGTGAAAAATGTGTCATACAGTTTTCGATTTGCTTCCACGTCGCGCTCAAGTTCACGTAAACGATATTCTTTACGATTAATCGCCTGCACTTTGGCCAGACTTTCTTCCATGCTAACGTTCAAATCGCTTTCATTACGTTTATGTACTTCGTAATTCTTTTTAATACTTTCAATCACGGTTTGCACTTGGCCCGTCAATTTATCTTGAATCGACCGCAGTTCGGATTGCGCCGAAATCATTTTTGGATGTTCCGGGCCATAGCGCTTGGCCAGTTCCGCAATTTTTTGTTCGGCGCGGGTTTCGGTGACCTTCAAGGTCTGAATGGAGCGGTGATCCAATACCACCGGCACGGCTTGAGGATTTTCGGCTAAGCGCACTTGATTATATAAATTTTCTGCTTCGTCTTTTTTCTTACGCGCTTCCACTAAATTACTGGTAATTTCATCCAATTCCTTAGCGATAAGCGTGCGCACGCCTTTAACGTCGACCAGGTTTTCCGCATCGCGATAACTTTGCAAACGTTGTTCGGCTTCATTTAATTTGATTTTCAAACCACTCATGCGGTCTGTCAACCACGTGGCTGCGGTTCGCGTCATATCCAAACGTGCTTCTAAATGACTTTCGATATAGACCGTGGCTAGGGTGTTAGCGATTGTTGCGGATAATTCTGCATCATGGGATTCAAAGCTTATATTGACGAGCTGAGTTTTGCGCACCGGGCTAATGCTTAAACGTGCCATGAATTGTTCAAGCAATTCCTGTTGTTGCTGATATTCACTTTTAGCACTAGCTTCAGGCGAGAATGGCAACCATGAGCGCCAATTCAAACTAAAGCCACGTTTGATGTTGGGATCGAATTCGGGATTATGCGCCAAGTCCAGGCGGCCAATCACTTTTTCTGCGAGTTCGCGGGATTTTAAAATCTCGAATTGGGTTTGATAATACTCGCTGTTTCCCGTGTCCAGGCCGTAGATTTCTTCGATGGATAATACTTTGGCTTGCTGCGATTCGATGAGCAGGGTAGCGGTAGCACGATAAACCGGTTGCATGGAAAACACCACCAGCGCGACAATCAGCGTTACGACAAAAGCCAAGCCAATAATGCTCCAGCGATAACGTGAAATTGTATTCCAATATTGGCGTAAGTCGATTTCTTCTTCGGCGCTAATGCGCTTGAGGTTAAAAGGCGTGGTTTCTTGATTCATCATTAGAAGAAGCGTTGCTTCACCGTTAGGCTATCGCCAGGAAGAACCATCGCATCAAGTGATTCCTGCACCGTGGCTTGAGAAGAATTATTATTTCGTACAACTTCGATTTTATTCTGCGCAGCACGTGCGGTGAAACCGCCAGCCAATGCCACGGCCTTGCGTAAGGTCAGGCCAGGTTGGTAGGGATAACCACCGGGATTTTTTACTTCACCATTAACAAAAAATGGACGGTATTCGGTGATAGTGATGTTCACTTTGGGGTCGACCAAGTATCGCCCTTTAAGCCCATCAATAATCTTGCCTTCCAATTCACGTGGCGTGAGCAAGCGTACGTTGATTTCATTGAGAAAGGGGTAAGAAATTTTACCTTCATTGTCCACGCGTGTTTCCAGGGTCAAGTCCTCTTCACCGAAGACAAAAATTTGAATTTTGTCGCCACTATCGAGCTTATAGCTTTGAAGATGATTGTCGGTATTGGCAAAACTCAGCAGACTCAGGTTTAGTAAAATCCCAAAAATTACAAGTTTAAGCACACTAATTCGTTTCATAATCGTATTCTACTATTACAACTGGGTCGGAGAGCGTTTCTTATAATGTATGGATGGCTATGAAGCCAAGCTGTAATCCCGCTCTTGCCAGACCAAGCTATTGATAATCTGTAAAAAAATCAAACACCAGGGTTTGAATGTGGAAACGTCCTTTTATTCTGTAAGGATATAGCAGCAAGCTTAGTCCGTTCTTAATGCCTAGAACCGGGCTAAAGCCCGGTGCTAAAACTACAAAGTGCCTTCAACAAATAACGAAACAATACGGCGTTGATAATCCAAATCGTCTGCTGCTTCAGAGTCACGGCTCACAAAGGCAAAACGACCGCCTACGGTTAACCACTTAGCCAGGGCATAATCCGCTCCCATAGTAGCGCTCATAATTTGCTCGGAAACATTCAAAGGCTGATAATCTTTTTTAGTTAAGCCACTATTCAAATCAATGGCAAAGTTTTGAGTCAGTTCGTATTTAAGTGAAACACTGCCACCTTTTGATTCAATATAGTTGCCCAAACCATTAGGCTCTTCAGTAGCGCCACGTGAACTAAGATTGACTTGCATGAAACGAATCGGTGACCAATCAATATCCGCTTCCCAGCCCAAACCGGCAAACACACCACGGCTCTCTTCTTCAAATTGTTTGGTTTGTAGACCTAAGCGCAAACTACCTTTAGTCAATGCGCTCATTTCCCAACTCGCACCTACAAAAAAGCGTTGTTCAGTGGAATCCAGGCTGTTATTCGTTGGATCAACCGCATAGTCCAATTGGCCATAACGTGCTTCAACTAGTAGTGAAGTGATTTCTGACAAATTGAGATAAAACGCTGCGTGGCCAGTATAAGCATTACGATCACGAGTTTCGGTAATGCTTTCGCGTGTGGTGAAGTTGTGTTGCAGTGCGTCCACACCAATATCGAATCGGCCCACGGAATCACTTGAACCCAGCACATAATTCATTTCAACACGGGTATTGGCAAACAAATCCGGTTGCGCCAAGCTATCGCCTAAACCTTGGGAATAACCGCTGCCACGGTTTTCGTGATTTTGAGAATAATCGGCAGCAAAATCGATATGAGCACTGGTGCCGAGTAATTGTTGACCCTCAAAGCCAAAAACATGGTCTTGGTAGTCATCTTTGGGACTGTCCATGTATCGGGCGTATTGACCGGTGTAATAAAAGCCGATTTTACGGCTTGAACCTTCGCCACTCATGAGTAATTTTGGCTGTGCCAGGATCACGCCAGAAGCAACACTCGCATCTGCGTCAGCAAGAACATTGTCATCTTGTTGAAATTCCACGTTTACATAGGGATTCAACGTCATGCCGCCAAATTGAGTACCCGTGGGAGCCGGACGTGCCAAAACGCTTTGGTTCATCGCTGCTAGTGAAAAAAGCATCGTGCCTAGTAAGAAGTAATTTTCCTTATTCATTCGCTCAACCTTATTTTTGCTTCTAGTCCCTGAACCGATGAAGTGACCCTCAGGGGAATCTTGTTATTAAATGAACGCATATTTTACAGGAAAAAGAAGGAATAATAAAAGGCTGATTTTAGCTTAAAAATCAATAAGGTTGTGGTGGAGGGACGACAGTGAGTCATACCAACAAATGATTTTGTCAGGATATTAGTTTAATTCGCAAACGCTGTTTAAACTAAACCTACGAGGAAAGCATCGTTACACGATCTATGATGATGCTCATCTAAAATAACAGACAAAAGGTGTTTTTGTCTCTCCTTGCTAAATTTTCCACTCAATATTTTTATATTTTTGGCAACCGCTATTTTCGTAAACGTGCAAAACACCGCAACACATGATCGCCAACATGAGCGTGAAAAACTACCTAATTAATTGGCTGATATTAGGTGCCAGACAAAATTAAGGCAAAAGGAAAAACGAACACTATTTTATGAAATACTCAGGTTTTCCACCGTCTGCGCACACGTCAGTCACACCCAAAAAAAGTTGTGCCAGCTACAATGATACCCAGTGATACTCTCCGCGATCCAATTTTAAATCTAAATTTTCCCGGACGGAATTTGTCGGCGTTTTACCACTGTGCGTTGAATGATTATATGAAGTTTAAATGCGTCCGCTAGTGGTAAGCAACCCATATATGCTGGTGTACGTGGTAGGTA
>JAOUJM010000403.1 GCA_029883265.1 Gammaproteobacteria bacterium | reverse complement strand
GTCCTGATTGGCACACGAAAATGTGGGCGCTGCTTGGTTGAGCTGTAGCATGTTTAATCCTTGTGTTTAGTGTCTATGCTGTGTTGATAAGTTGACGGGTTTCTACTAAAAATGCAACAGTTGCATCTAAGGGGTTTTTACATTGAATGAATAGAGGAAGCACAAAAGCAAATAAAAATAATCCTTAATTTCATACCCCACGATCTACCCGGCAGATCTTGCGCTTGCTTTACTGTAAACTTTGCTTACGACATATTATTAAGATGGTTAAGGCTCAAAATGAAATTCAAAAACAGATATGCCGCACTGGGTGAGAATTTTTGTGAAAAAACACCTCCTGTGCCCGTGGCTGAACCAGGATTGATAATTTTCAATCATGAACTGGCAGCGCAATTTGTTGGTTCGCTCAATGAGCTTGATGACACTTCATTGGCAGAACTCTTTTCGGGAAATCGTGTGCATGAGAGTTGCGAGCCTTTAGCCATGGCGTATGCAGGGCATCAATTTGGACATTTTAATCCACAGTTGGGTGACGGTCGCGCAATTTATTTGGGTGAGCTTGAGCGTCTACATGGGGTCGCTATGGATGTGCAATTAAAAGGTTCGGGGCCGACACGCTTTTCACGCAATGGTGATGGGCGTGCGGCTTTAGGTCCAGTGTTACGCGAGTATATTGTGAGTGAAGCCATGTATTCGCTACACGTGCCAACCACACGAGCCTTGGCAGCAGTAACCACAGGTGAAAAAGTTGCCCGCGAACAATTGTTGCCAGGGGGAGTTATAACCCGGGTGGCCGAAAGTTTTATTCGCGTCGGTAGCTTTCAATATTTTGCCAACCAACGAGATATTGCATCAATTAAGGCGCTGGCAGATTATGTTATTGAGCGAAATTATGCCGAACTAGCCCAACATAAAAATGCGTATCTTGAATTATTGGAGGCAGTGACTCAGCGCCACGCTCATTTAATCGCCCAGTGGATGCAGTTGGGATTTATTCATGGAGTGATGAATACCGACAATATGTCCGTGGCGGGTGAAACCATTGATTATGGCCCATGCGCGTTCATGGATGCATATCACCATGAGCAAGTGTATAGTTTTATCGATCGTGATGGACGTTATGCTTATAATCAGCAACCGTCTATTGGTTTGTGGAATCTCACGCGCTTAGCAGAAACTTTATTGCCTTTATTTCATGATGACACGGACGCAGCTATTGAACTCGCAAAGACTGTATTACAAACATACAACCACAGGTATGAGCAGGCCTGGTTGCAGGGTATGCGTGCCAAATGTGGTTTAAGTGCAATTATTTCCGATGAAGAAGATCGTGCATTAATCGAAGACTTATTTACTATCATGGCAAGCAATAATGCGGACTTTACATTAACGTTCTATTTTCTGTCGCGTCTCAATCTGGAAACCGATGAAAATGACCACCGCTTGCTTGAATTATTTTCGCAACAGGCAGCGGCTGTCGGTTGGCTAGAAAAATGGCGACAGCGTTTGAGCAATGAAAAGCAGAATAACGAACAACGGCAAAAAAATATGCAAGCCGTGAATCCAATTTATATACCGCGCAATCATCAAATCGAAGCTGCAATACGCGCTGCTGAAGATCATAATGATTTTGCACCTTTTCATGCATTGCATGAAGTTCTACAACAGCCTTTTCATTACCAGCCTGATAAAGATAATTATATGCTGCCACCAAAACCCGAAGAAGAAGTCACGCAAACGTTTTGTGGTACCTGATTTGTGTGATCAGTTTTAAGTGGGCGCTTTAAAGTGTTTTGTTCGCTATCGACTGCTTGGTGAAAGTGAAAATTTAAGCTGATGAACGTTTTTTGAAGATGAACATTTTTTGCAGCCAGTTGTTGTTTCCAGGCTTCACGCCTTGCTTAGTCCGGCAAGTAGACAATCAAACACTGATGACATTGTTGTTAGCAAAACATCGTCATTCGCCGAGTTTTCTCTTGCGCCCAGTATGAGCGCCTCCAAACCTTTTGCTTCCAGTGGTTCTATGCCTCCCACATCAAGATAGTGAATTATTTCTGCTAGTGGTTTCATGCCTGGAATGTTCTGCATGTCGAAGCTATGCATTAACACTTCAAAGCTGACGTAGTCATCCACATGAGTGAAACGCGCATTATTAAAATCAAAACCCAAGGCATCTGCGGGGCATTGCTCCGGGTGTTCTAACCAAACAAACCGTGCGTGTGGATCAATAAAGGTTTTGATTAACCATGCGCTGGCAACCCGGTCCACCCATAAGTTTTTACGGGTTGCCCATAGACGGTTTTGAAACTGTTGTTTATCTAAACTTGTAATGGATTTGTTTTCTGCTACCGGTTCATGCGGTGAAAATTGATTTTCGATCCGGTCACAATAATGATTCAAGGCAACTTCAGTCTGTGTTTGGGTTTCATCCGGGAAAAAATCAATTTGTTGTAATTGCTGAAGTTCATTGCGCAAGCGCACTAATATCTTGCGTGCCTGTGCCTCGTGTTGATTATCAAGCTCACTGTTTGCTTGTTGAATCTGGGCCAGAAGTTTGTGGTAGTGCTCACTGCGATCAAATAATGCAAGAAATTTTTGTTGTTGAATGGCATTGCTGCTTTCAAATGAAATCGTGTAGGCGATGCCGCTCTGGTTTTCGATATCCGCGCAGATTATTGTAAATAATTTTTCTGCAGTTGCGCTTTGAGGCAATAAATAAACACCATCGCGTAATACGCCTGCACCCGCAGCTTTGAGTTGACGCCAGAGGCGCATGCGAAAGGCTTGATTTTTTCCGGTTAGGCTAACGACGAGATTTAACCATTGGTTTGGCATATTGATGTAATACCTGCTACATTGTTGTTATGATTATAACATAATTCTAGGATATCTACATAAATTAAACAAAAACAAGGAGTAAACTATGGGTTATCGCAGGATATTCAATAAGCTTTGCAAAATAACTGGCGTATTCGTTGGATTTTCATTGTGTTTACCAATCTCTGTTATGGCTCAAAACATTTTACCAGCGCCACAAAAATTATCCGAGCATGTCTATGCCTGGATTGGTCCACTGGCGCCACCGAACAAAGAAAATCAAGGTTATCGCATGAATCTGCTTTTTGTTGTCGGTACGCAAGCCGTGGCCGTGA
>JAOUJM010000402.1 GCA_029883265.1 Gammaproteobacteria bacterium | reverse complement strand
ACATTCACTATCGATTTTAAAACCGGGTTTATATATTGGGTGTCCACAACTTATCTCTTGATATTTATTATTCTACTAACGGACGATTACACATGGATTTTACCTTACAGACATTATGCGCAAGGATACCAAGTAGAAAGAAGCGATAAAATTATTTTTTGTTAAAAGGATTACCTATAACTAGCAATGCTTGCATTAATGTAACTGGATTAATTTTTTTCTCAGGCAATTCGGGATCGAGCACGCCTAGCTCTTCCTCACTTAAACCTTCATCTTTAATTTTTTCTTTGGTTTTCCAGTAGCCGGTCCCTACACCAAAACCTTGCTGATAATACAATTTAACAAATCGATGCATTAGTGCACGGTATTGTGCCATTACAAAAATAACATCACTTACAGGATAGGTTTGTTGTTCGTTTAAAAGCGTAAGGTATTCCACCGCCGCATCATTGTGAAATAGCCCACGAATGGTTTCCAATATGGTATTAACCATAATTAATTTAACATGATTCACGCGTGCTAATGGCTCTCTGCGTATCAGGAGCTGAAATTGATTATACGCTGCTGAGAATAAGGGCGAGATAGTCTCAAAAGTTTGCACTTGTTGCTCAGATGGTGCATTTTCAAAATAACGGTCGAACACACTAAATCCTAATTCATGTTTATTACATGCATCCGTGCACCGCATACCAGCCATATCCTTGAAACTGGTTTACCAGAAGCAATGTCGACATCATGCTCAAAAAGCTTTAGCCTCTGTTAAAATTTGTATCAGATAACAATTAGCTATTATTTACTCAAAAACCCAACTAATAATCATTGAAAAAAATTAAGGCATTGAAACATTATTATCAATACAGTAATTCAATCAATATTGCAGATCCACATACTTTAGCCGTTTCGCACTGTCTTTTCATTTAATGGATTGCACAGAATCCATGCATCTCATGCTATAGACTGATACAAGCGATGTTATTTTGTTAAACAGGATGATTTTTTCGTTGCCACGCCCATGACAAAACGTTAAGGCTCCAAGTAAGCTCTGCTGACACATTGAGACTCGTCACCATAAATTAAACTGTTGCATTAAATTAGGTTTGTGAAATAGATTTGATACAACCGCTTCTGTTGTACCCGCTCACATCAATATCAACTCAGCCATTAAATTTGCTCTGCTTATCGCTATTGATAGATTTACCTTCGTTTTAAAAGCCCCTCAAGTAAAAGCAACACTCATGACATAATTGATTAAGGTGAATTTTAGGCATTTGTGTCTTCACTTGACTTAATGCTTTGACCAAAGCTCTCTCTTGATATTTTGTCGAAACCGAATTTGCTTATTTGCACATCGGCTGCCTACAATGACTCACCATCAAAATGAAATGCAGGTGCAGTTTTTAACTACCCATCGCTGATCAATCCTAACGCGTTCAAGCCATATTCTATGGCGTAACATAACTGCCCGAAATTTTGCTTTTCCTTTTGACATTTTATTCATTACATCTCGTCCAATGCAGCAAAACCTTGGTTTCGACTTTACACAGTGTTACAAATAATCCACAATGACCTTATATGGACAGTAGTATTCGTCAAAAAACACCAATAATAGATGGAGGTCGGTCATATAACTGACACACCTCAAGGACAGAGGAGTTTATCAATGGACCACACTCGTGTTAGTACTACCGGTTTTTTACCCAATATTCACACCCACGCACGCAAGCAACTTATACAGTTGGGCAAGCAACAAAGTTGGGGTAAAAACGAAATGATTTTTCACACCAACGCCCCCGCTCGGAACGTATATATTCTTTTATCTGGGCGCGTAAAAATTTCGCAACTCTCCAGCGCTGGCAAAGAAGCCTGCTTATGGTTTTGTTTTCCCGGAGAATTATTTGGACTTGCCGAGGTCTTACATTCCAATCGACGCAAAGTTCATGCACAAGCTTGCTGCACGACTACTGCAATTGTTATTTCTGAATATGATTTCAAACAACATTTGATTGAAAATCCTGACATCGCCATGAGCGTCATCGATTTGTTAGCTGATCGTTTACGCTTGCTTAGCGATAGTTTTACCAATCTTGCCACTGAAGATGTAACCGGACGCTTAGTCAACCTCCTCAATCGCCTAGGGAAAATTTATGGGCGCAAACAGCCTGGCTATTATTTTCTCGACATGCCCTTAACTCACCAAGAAATAGCTGAAATGATCGGCACTAGTCGCCAGACTGTAACTACTATTTTAAACCGCCTCAAACGCAGCAAATTAATTACTAGCGAAAAGCATGGACTGCTAATTCCAGAAACCATGAGCAGCGATTTTGAAAATAGTAACGAGCAAGCCTTGCGTCAGATTAATCGAGTTGCTGTATAGCTTCCATAATTACACTATTGATTTAAACCGCATGATGTCTATCTAACAAATTACCACTCTGTTAGATAGACAATTCTTATTTTTTCTGACGGCGTTAGCGCTTAGTTTTGGCTGACACCGTTTTGTTTTTTCAACTTGATTCAATACAAAACTCGCTTTGAATAATGCTGCAGTGCCTATAGTCTTGCGAGCGCGGCCTTTGCTTCCGCAGTGTTACGCATAGATTTTATTCAGACTTTGCACTCACTTAATGCATTGCAAATAATGGGCGCTACTTCAGGCAAGGGTTAGATTATTCATATTAGCAATGGACGTTATTTTTTTATAGCGCATTGATCGTTGATTCAACCGGGTACTTGAGCCTTAGTTGATTAGACAAGTCGAAAAGCGATAGGAAGCGTGTCGCTTGGAGAAATTGAGTAACTCACCCTGGCCTTTTTCTGGCCAAACTTAATTAAAAACTGTTTGCACTGCAGACAATCCTTGTAATACACGCTCAAGTTCAAATTGAAAATTTGCTCGCGAATCTTGATTGTTCGATTGATTGATCATCTCAGTTTCTAATGCACTTGCGGCACAAAATAGTTCGGTCATACCAAGACTGGCTGCGACACCTTTAATTGAATGCACTAAACGCAAACCCTCCTCATGCGTCCCTTTCGCGAGAAAAGATTCCAAATCCTGAGCCGCATTATTATATTGAGACACAAATTTGCCGAGTAATTTTTCATAGAGCGCCACATTGCCCTGAACACTTGCCAAACCTTTTTGCTGATCGAT
>JAOUJM010000007.1 GCA_029883265.1 Gammaproteobacteria bacterium | reverse complement strand
GGCGCAAAATTCCACGCATTGTTTCAGAATCATCAACAATTAAAATATTTAGTCTAGTCATATAACATCTCCTAAGCAATGGACTGATTCTAGCGCAAAAGAGCTGAAATACGTTGTGTGACTGCTCAGGACTGGTGCTATGAACTTCACATTAACAATAACGCAAGCGATAAATCGGGACATGCTTCACAGATTAGCGACAGCTAAATTTAATTTTAAGAGTATAATTTTGGCCAGTTCATCTATTCTTCTAAAACGAGTTTCAAGCTCAATTCTATTTTCCCAGTTAGCAAAAATATACACTCCTACATCAGCATATTTTAATGCGGCAATTCCAATTAAAAAAACGATTCCAGATTTTCTACACCAACAAGGTCGCCATGAACCAAATTACCCTCATCTAAACCCAATTTAAAAATATGCTAGTGTTACAAGCACATCTAAATTAAACTAATCGGTCACTTAATTAGTAGGCAATCCCCCCATGGTCGCAACTGTGAACAGAAATCCCGACGGAAATTCCACCGATTGGCGCGTTATTAGGAGTCTATTGCCTTATCTTTGGGAGTATCGCTCTCGAGTTGTGTTTGCCATGTTATGCCTTGGCATTGCAAAAGTTGCTAGTGTTTGCGTACCTCTCATATTGAAAGATATTGTCGACAAGCTCGATGCAACGCAGGTTAGTTTTTTGATTCTTCCGTTGGGATTGCTATTGGCTTATGGTGGTTTACGTCTTGCAAATGCTTTATTTTCTGAATTGCGCGATGTTATATTTGCAAAAGTAACACAACGGGCGATACGACGAGTGGCGCTACAGGTTTTTCGACACTTACATGCGCTTTCGCTGCGTTTTCATTTAGCGCGACAAACCGGCGGTGTATCTCGTGATATAGAGCGAGGTACTCGCGGCATTAGTTTTTTACTTAACTTCATGTTATTTAATATTTTGCCTACGCTAGCAGAAATACTTCTCGTGACGGGCATTCTGTTAGTCAACTATGACGTTTGGTTTGCCATCATTACGCTAAGCACAATCGTTTTTTATATAACCTTCACTCTTATCGTTACAGAACAACGCATGCACTACCGTCGCACTATGAACAATCTTGACTCTAAGGCCAACACCCGCGCGATCGATAGCTTGTTAAATTATGAAACTGTAAAATATTTTTCCAATGAAGATTTTGAAGCGAACCGTTACGACGACAAGATGCAGCAGTGGGAATTCGCTGCAATAAAAAATCAGTATGCGCTTTCAGTACTCAACTTTGGCCAAGGCGCAATAATTGCCATTGGCATGACCTTGTTAATGGTATTGGCATCACAGCAAGTTGTCAGTGGTGACATGACCATGGGTGACTTGGTTTTAGTCAATGCCTTTTTGTTGCAACTATATATGCCCTTGGGATTTCTTGGATTTGTCTATCGAGAAATAAAATATTCTTTGGCTGATATGGAAAAAATGTTTGCGCTTTTGCATGAGCATCAAGAAATTCAAGATCAACCCAATGCTCCACCACTTCATTTAACACAGGGTAAAATTGAATTCAGAAAAGTCGATTTTTCTTATGAACCCTCTCGAATAATTCTTAAAAATTTGAGTTTCACAATTGAACCGGGGCAAAAACTTGCCGTTGTCGGTCACAGCGGCGCGGGGAAATCCACCTTATCTCGTTTACTTTATCGTTTTTATGATGTAACTCAAGGCGCGATCCTAATTGATGGACAGGACATTCGAGATGTTAATCAAAAAAGTTTGCGCGCTGAAATCGGCATTGTACCGCAAGATACTGTTTTATTTAACGACACCATTGAATACAATATTGCATATGCCAAACCAAACGTGACAAAAACAGAAATCGAAGCTGCGGCACAAAGTGCACATATAGATGCATTTATTGAAAAACTACCCGAAGGATATGAGACCCTGGTCGGTGAACGCGGCTTAAAACTATCGGGCGGTGAAAAACAACGAGTCGCCATTGCCCGCACTATTTTGAAAAATCCAAAAATACTTATTTTCGACGAAGCCACCTCTGCCCTGGATTCAAAATCTGAACAAGTCATTCTTCGGGCTTTGCGTGAAATTGCCACCAATCACACCACGCTTGTCATTGCCCACCGCCTATCCACGATTGTCGATGCTGATCAGATTTTAGTTATGGACAATGGCTGTGTTGTTGAACAGGGATCGCACCAGCAACTGCTAAGCTTAGGAAAAGTCTATGCCAACATGTGGGCATTGCAACAGAAGGAACGAAGTGAAACTGAAGAGTAAACCACCATCAAAAATCAATTAATCGAGGAATCGACTTTTAAGATCTTCATCTTCAGTTTTGAAAATGGCCATTGCTGTTTTCATTTTACGAAAACCAAAACGCTGATAAAAACCTTCTTTACCGGGCGCAGCATATAACATGGTGACTCCCGCGTCGGTTTGATCTATCAAGTTTTGTATAATTTGGCTGCCGATACCTCGACCTTGATAAGATGGCTGCACTACCACATCAAAAATTATAGCCCGAGCAATTCCATCACTCAGCGCACGTCCTGCACCAATTAGTTTTTGTTCATCATATGCGAAGCACAGCACATTGCTATTGCGAAAAATTGTTTCCACCATTTCCGGAGGACGTTTAATCAACGGTGCTATTTCAATTAAATGCGTAAGCTCGGTCCAATTTACTCTGTCATCAATTGTGCTTGACCATTCAATTGTCATTTTTGTTCTCAATCAATTTAAACAACGTATATTTTGACACAAACTTTGATTAAATGAGAGCAGAAATTATACACTGATTGAGTTTATACTACTTAAGGTTTTACTTGCGTTGCTGATGTATTACTCACTAGATATTGATCTTGGGTTGCCACTAAAAACAATCCGCTACCATAGGAAAATAACCAAACAGGTAGAAATATATAGAGTGATAGAATACGGTGATATTTTATTTTGCGCCCCACTCCCAAGCCAAACATTGTTAGAAATAGAATTATCGCCAACAGTGATACCCAAGTGTGAGCAAATAAAATACTACCACCGGCGTCCATATTCCAACCATTATGACGTAACTGCTCCATCTCCCACGTTGCCCACATATCCAAACTAAAACCAATAAGGCCACAACTAAAATGCGTCCAACGCGGTAAGCCCCAACGTCGATGGAAGACACCTAAGGTAATGGCGCTGGCATAAAAGAATAATGCCATGGTCATTTCAATTTTAATCAGCGTGATTTCTTGCATGTCGTTTTGCTTCGCAACCCTGGTATGATAGGTGTTGCGAGTTTAATGCCAATAAAAAGCATCAATTTCTATTCACGCAAGTTACTATTACAACTTAAATATTTTATCCATGAAGATCTTGGCTGAACAGCTATTAACAAATGTGGCAATTGGTTTCCGCTACCACAGAAACAACTGAATCTTTCTCATGCTATCAAATTCCAGCAACAAAAAAGGCGAGTGCAAACAAACCTCGCCTTTTTTTCTACTAGAAACGAATAAACTATTACAATAATCCACTGATCCAATTGGATACATCTGTCTCTAAAGGGGCAGATGCTGTACCTTTTAAACCACCTCGTAATTTGTGGCAATCATTTTGAGTATAATTCGCGCTTAACTCTGGGCAATTCAAAATGGATTGAGTGTAGTCATTACTATCACCACCCCCAGCAATATACGCTTGATATCGGTCATTATAAGTATTGACCGCATTAAAATCCTTGTCGCCATACAAATCCAATACAGGAATAGCCAATGCGCCCACCTCATCCATTACCGATGTTGAACCAAGGACCCCAGCACCATCACCTCGCATACCTACCCCAATTAGGCCAATAATTTCTAGCTCATCAACTTGGCCTAAAGCGACATGCGCCACCACCATACGTGAGCCCATGCTAAAGCCAATGAGCACTATCTTATTTACATTGTGTTGCGCTAAACGATTAATCGCCGTACGTATGCGAGCATAGGTTTCAGGAAATACCAAGTTGTTGCCATTAACATCATTTTCATATTCATCAAACGGCGGTTGATTAGCAGAATCACCTTCCACGAAACTACTAGGTACCGGTGCTTGAATGGATACGGTTGAATAACCCCTATCATAAAGATCGTGACGTAACTGTCGCACCACCGCTGCATCGGGATTACCACCACGTCCATGGATTAGTACCACACCGACCCCATTGTCAGAATTTGTTTGTAATTTTTCCAAAGCATTAAATTCACCAGAGCCTGACTCCGCTTTAGAATTATATACATAGCTAGTTGCCCCCTGTGGAGTATTATCATCAACCGAAGCGCAGCCAACCAACAAAATACCTAGCAAGACAATCAAATAACGCATCAAAAACTCCTCAGCTTCTAATTGTTAATCCCTTACAAATATAATAATTTATTCTATGACTGACAAGCCTAAAAAGCAATTAACTCGCTTTATGCCTTTGATGGCACAAGCAAGTTAATTCTTTCAATAAGAAATCGCTATACTTAAATATCTTTGAAAATAACAACTTGATTGCAAATCATTATCTATCCATTTAGGTATTCAAGAACACAAACTTAATTTTTCGGTTTGATCATACTTGTGAGTCGATACGGCAAATGATTTCGCCACCGACAAAAACATAAAGCACTTCATGCTTGTATTTTTTTGTTCTATGATCTAGCTATGAACATAATTGTATTCACCACGCTTAAGCAGCTTGGTAATCTATTGGCAACAACAAATCAATATACGAAGTATCGTTGTTGCTCTATGGCAGTGCTTTTGATTTTTTTCTGCAATACGTGGGCATCAGAGCAACAAATCATAGACAGCCACATTCATTACAATTGGGATCAGGCTGAAATTACGACACCGCAAGATGTCATTAGAATTTTGAAAAAACATGCGGTTGAGTTTGCGGTGTTAGCTAGCACACCAACTGCATTAGCGCTGCAACTCAGCGAATTAGACAGAAAATTATTCTTCCCTTTATTCAGCCCATACACTCATGAACTTGGAAAACAGGATTGGTATAAAAACGAACAAACCTGGAAACTCGCAGAGCAAGGCTTGAAAAATAAAAGCTATCTTGGCATTGGCGAAATTCATTTTATGGCGGGATTTCCGCCAAAAACAGATAACCTGGTTTTTAGAAAACTGATGCAACTCGCTTACGAATACCATGCACCAACCTTAATACATGTCGATGCCTCTAACGAAACAATATTCATAGGTATTTGCCAGCAACATCCGGAGATTCGTATTCAATTTGCTCATGCAGGAGGAAACTTGCTAGCTCCACATATTGAAAAAATTTTAAACACCTGTGAAAACGTTTGGATAGACTTATCAGCTCGCGATCCGTGGCGTTATGATGGTCTAACAAATGCGCAGGGAAAATTGAAACTCGATTGGCGGGAGCTCATCTTAAAATTTGATCATCGTTTTATGATTGGAACAGACCCGGTGTGGCGTGTAACTCGTACGCAATCCTGGGATCAAGCGGACGATGGCTGGAACTATTACGATAAACTAATGGATTATCATCTGCGTTGGTTGAGCGATTTACCTCCGCCAACACGCAGCAAACTCCAATACCAAAACGCAAAAAATTTTTATAATTTTGAAAATTAGATATTATTCGTTAAAACTTAACTGCTGCCAAAGTTTTTTATCATCGAAAGTGCCCACGTGTAATGCGTCTATCGACTCTAATTTTTTGCGGAAATGGAATGGCATGGCGCGATAATAGGCTTTTTCCATTTGAAACTTTGCTGAAATACCTACCAATTTTTGCCGTGCCTTTATAGGGGCATCCAATATCTCCGGCTGCACCAAAATGCCATTTACACGAGCATTATCTATATGCGCAGTCAATGCTTCGGCTTTCCATAAAACCTTTTTTTCAGCTTCAGCGACACAATCTACATAGTTTTGCCGACTGATGAAATGAATGGCTTCTTTAATCTGACGCTCATCAGCGACAGGTAATTCTTCCAAAACTGCAACCACATCAATATGTCGTTGTCGCTCACACTCAACAATGGTCTTGTTTAATTGCTTTCGTGCTTCTTCTAACTCCATGACTGACCACTGAATTAATCGTTCAACTGCAACACGATCAACAACTGCCAGACTATTCTGTGAAAAAAGTAAGATTAGAACTGTAAAACCTATAAAAAAAATATTGTCGTTTTTCACCATCAGGTTCGCTTCTTTTTTGACAGGCCCACTAAGGTTTTGCAACTAACCTGCCAGAACATCAACAGCTTAGCTTGCTAGTTATTTTAACTTTATGCCTGGATTGAAATTGTTTTTTTAATCTGAAGTGAGTTTTCACCTCACTCAGTACGTTTTGCGTGGGGCGTATTATGCTAGATTTTATGATTTAACGCACGGATTTTTCCCCACTAATCTTGGCCAAACTTCCACCAATCCATGCGCGCATTTCCGCTATTTCCTCTTGGCTAATGACGGGTGGAATATCATGCTCAACAAATTGAAAAAACATTTGATTAAATCCACCCTTGGAAAAATAAGGTTCTGGTGGCACCGGTAATGGGCTAGCGGCATGTAATGCTTCAATGACACTACGATTGAGTTGTCGGTTTGCCGTTACTTTTTCGAAATGTATTTTTGCTATATGGCCATTGTTTTTTATTGCCACACGTGCTCGTACTTGATAATTTTTCGGTCGATCCGTCGCGATCAACTTCGCTTGAACCAAACGCCAATGCGCGCTTATTTTCTTATGCACTTTTTCACGGTAACAGGATTCTACCAAATCATCATAATTGATACCTGTGCAACTACTAACCGTAACTTGTTTTTCAGAACCGGAAATTGCACATGCGTTGAGCAAGACTGTGCCTAGGCACACGATAATTAAAGACCTGAGTTTCATCAGGACGCACCCCACGTTTCATTAACTTATTTAATTATGTTTAACACCCCGTGATTTTCAGTATAGAACAGAAATGTTAAACATAAAGTTCAGAACCTTGGGTGTTACAAATTGGATCACTGTCTCAATATTCGATACGACTAAACAAATAATCCAAGCCAATTAAGCAAACTCAAAAAATCGAAGAATAGTACCCGGCCTATTTATTGCTCAACCAGAGTGATTCTCAACAAAATCAGGAGCGTACAAAATGTCAAAATCGAAAAAGACGATAGGCCTATGCCTAGTAATGTTTTTTTCTTGCGTAGGGAGCAGTTTCGCAGGTGATACCAAAGTCAGTGGATTTTTACGTGCTGGTGGTGCATTAAATTTAGGTGACGATTTATATCTGGAACGAATTGATAAAAACGGAAATACCGGTGATACCCACTTCGGCGTTAATATCGCCAGCGATATCACCGACAACATGTCGGTTGCAGGCCAGTTATGGGCATCGGGAGCTGAGGGTGGTGCTTTTGAGATGGTTCTCGACTGGGCTTATGCCTCATGGAATATCGGCTCTGGCCTCAATCTCAACGGTGGTAAAATCAAATACCCAAATTTATTAGTATCCGACACGATTGATATTGGTATTAGTTATCCGTGGATACGTCCTCCTCAAGAACTTTATACCTTCGATGCTGAAGGTGGACCCAATATGTCTTTAGAATCGTTTGTCGGTGGTAGTGCCGTCTATACCGGTTTTGCAGGTGATTTGGAATATTCTGTTAATGCCTATTTGGGTGAAAGTTATTTGGAAGGCGGTAATGGTACGTTATCGAAAATGATGGGGGCAGCCTTCGATCTAGGCACGGATGCGTTCAAGTTAAAACTTGGTTATAACATGCATATGCCCGAAGGTGTCGCCGGGGATTTAGGGCCTTCAGAAATCAATAGCAACAATGTATCCACACTTTCATTCGGCGCCAAAATCAATATGGCCGGCGCTTTGATTATGAGTGAATATGCAGCATCATCGGCAGCAGACGTTGCGGAGTCTGATATTAAAGCGCTTTATGCAACGCTTGGTTATAGTATTGGCTCCATGATGCCCCACTTCACTTATGCCAGCCGCGACGCAGAAGAAAGCAATACTTCCATGACATTTGGTCTTAAATATCAAATCAATCCCGGTGCCACATTGAAATTTGACTTTACTCAAGTGAGTCCGGTGGCTGAGGAAGGCATGGAAGCTGAAGAAGCGTTTAGTGTGATTAGCGCCGCCATGGATGTGGTTTTCTAAAGGAGGCAATAATGAAAAAATTAATATTGTTAATACCTATTTTTCTCAGCATTATGTTTTTTAGCGCCTCCAGTCTGGCTGAAGTCGCCGTCATTGTTAATGCTAACAATCCCATAAACAAATTGAGTAAAACTGAAGTTAAACGGCTATTTCTTGGCAAACTCAAACGTTTTCCCGGTGGTGCCAAAGCTCAGCCTTTGGACTTAAGGGTTGGAACAAAAGAGCGTTCTACTTTTTACAGTAAAGTCGTAAGAAAAAGTGATGCTCAACTTAAGTCCTATTGGTCTACCATGATTTTTTCCGGTCGCGGTGTTCCGCCAAAAGAGTTTAACGATGTAGCAGAAGCGGTTGAATGGGTAGCAAAAAACAAGAATGCGATTGCTTATATTCCAGCAGGCGCGGCAACCTCCAAAGTGAAAGCCGTATTTACAATTAATTAAACAAACAATATTTGATTTCAAAAGCCACTAATACTCAGGTTTTAGTGGCTTTTTTTTCAACTTTAAACACCCAAAACCGATATATCCTATTGAACAACTTGGGATTCAAGATGAAATTGTTAAAGTACCTTGGTACATTCTCAATACGCTATAAAATTCTTGGTAGTGCCGCAGTCGGTATTATCGGTTTTAGCGCTTATTTGTTTGTCAATATGAATATCGCATCGGATAATAAACAGCGCTTGCATGATATCGAGAAAGTTTTGTTTCCAGTTCTTCAATACTCCGACGCCAGTTTAGTGCAACTCACTCGATTACAAGAAACCTTTCAGCTTGCCGTGTCGAGCGCAGAAGAAGATATGTTAGAAGATGCCACCGTTATTAAAGATGGAATTAGTGAAAACTTACACAATATTCGAGGATTACAAAAAGAATTTGACGAATATCTGATGACGCTTACTGATTTACTGGAAAGTTATTTTTCTGTCTCTATGGAAATTTCCCAAGCAATGATTAATGGTAATGCTGATGCTGACATCATGTCTAAACGAGTACCTGAAATGCAATCTAATTTGGAAGCCACTAAATCAGCCTTCACAGGCTTTCGTGAAAGCATGCACATTCAATTCGTTAACACGCTACAAACCGCCGATAGCTCTGCGGCAAGAGCGATTTATCTTGGCTTAGGATTAGCTGTTGTTGTGATTATACTTTTACTAGTCGCTTCACAACTAGTCGCACAAAGTATTACATCAAGCATTGTAAAAGTGAATGAATCACTGATACAAATGGCTAGTGGCAATGCAGACCTGACACAACGCTTAGCCATACGTAGTAAAGATGAAATTGGCGAGCTTTGTCTGGCTTTTAATGCATTTATGGCACGTATGCTGGAAATGATGGGCGCCATTAAGACCTCGGGTAGTGAACTCAGTCAAACGGCTTCACAAATGGGTTTAATGTCAGGAAAAGTTGATGAAGCCGTTGCCTCTCAGCAAAATGCGACGACACAGGTTGCAACCGCAATTACTCAAATGTCTGCGAGTATTGCCGAAGTATCCGAAAACGCAACGGCGGCAGAAAATATAACTCGCGAGGCCAATACCGCAACTCAAACAGGACTAACCGTTGTAAAAACCACTGTTGAGGCCATGCTGCATTTATCCACAGAGGTCAATAGCATTTCCGGAGTCATCCAAAAATTAGCCATGGAATCTGAAAAAATTGGTGGTGTACTTGATGTCATCCAAGGTATTTCTGAACAAACCAATTTACTTGCGCTAAATGCGGCCATCGAAGCTGCACGCGCAGGTGAACAAGGACGCGGCTTCGCAGTAGTCGCGGATGAGGTTCGTACATTAGCTAATCGCACTCGCGACGCCACTCACGAAATTCAAGCAATGATTGAAGAATTGCAAAAAGGTGCAGAAAATGCCGTAAGCGCAATGGAAAAAGGCGTGGAACACACTCAAAGCACCGCTGAACAAGCGCGTGAAACGGATAGTGTGCTAAATAAAATATCCGAGTTGATTGATAAAATTCATGTCATGAATACTCAAATCGCCAGTGCCACCGAACAACAAAGTGCTGTTGCCCATGAGATCGACGAAAAAACCGTAGATATCCGCGCACATGCTGATAAAACCCGCGAAGAAACCACCAATACGAAAAGCATTAGTGATAGCCTGACAATGCTATCGCAACAATTAAATGCAATGACCAGTCAATACAAAACATAAACGTGATCTAAACATTTATTTGTTTGCAAGCAAACGACTCATAGAATTTTTCAATGTTTCATCAAACAAGAATTTGTTATGATGAATTATGCCTAACGACTACTTAAGTCTTCGCCCGATTGGGATCGATACCTATCACGAAAACGTTGCTTATTTGCATCGCGATTGTGAGCTGTATCGCGCTGAAGGATTCCAAGCACTTTCGAAAATAGAAATTAGTGCTAATGGCAATCGTATTTTGGCGGTGTTAAACGTGGTGGACGACAGCATGATTGTTACACCAAGTGAACTTGGCTTATCGCAACAAGCATTTACTCAATTCGGCATCGACCAGGGCTGCATGGTCAAAGTTGCCCATGCAGAACCCCCCGAGTCCATGGACGCAGTGCGGCGTAAAATTAATGGTGAACGCTTGTCACAACACGACTTCACGAATATCGCCAAGGACATTAGCGAAAGCCGCTACTCCAAAATGGAAATGGCAGCATTCTTAGTTGCCGCAGGTCAAACCAGCTTGGATCGAGATGAAATTCTTTATTTAACTCGCGCTATGGTTGAATCCGGCGATCGATTGGACTGGCAAGAGTCTGTGGTTGTCGACAAACATTGCATTGGCGGTATCCCTGGTAATCGCACCTCCATGTTAATCGTGCCCATCGTCGCGGCCCATGGCATGTTAATGCCGAAAACATCGAGTCGCGCAATTACTTCACCAGCAGGCACAGCAGACACCATGGAGTTATTAGCAAATGTTAATCTCGAACCGGAAAAACTTTATGAGATTGTGCATCACGAACGCGGCTGTGTTGCCTGGGGTGGTACCGCACACTTAGCGCCCGTAGATGATTTATTGATTTCGGTAGAGCGTCCACTTGGAATTGATTCCCAAGGCCAAATGGTAGCATCCATTTTATCAAAAAAAATTGCCGCAGGCTCTTCACATTTATTAATTGATATTCCCGTTGGACCTACTGCAAAAGTCAGGCATATGCGTCAGGCGTTAGCCTTGCGTAAACTTTTTGAATACGTGGGTGATCAGTTAAATTTACATTTAGAAGTGGTTATTACCGATGGCCGACAACCTATTGGACGCGGCATAGGACCGGCGCTGGAAGCGCGTGATGTTTTACAAGTCTTAGAAAACAATCCTGATGCACCAAGTGATTTGCGGCAAAAAGCTTTGCAACTTGCCGGACGTATTATCGAATTTGATCCTGACGTGCGCGGCGGCCAAGGTTTTGCTATTGCGCGTGATATTTTAGATTCGGGGCGCGCAATTGCAAAAATGGAATCAATAATCAATGCGCAAGGTCGAGTTGACGATCCCAAACTAACCCCTGGACACTTAAGCCATGAAGTCCTTGCAAAGCAATCCGGTTTCGTAATTGATGTAAATAATCTGCAAATGGCCAAGATTGCCCGCATGGCCGGTGCTCCCATGGACAAGCACGCCGGTGTCGATTTAGTAAAAAAACTTGGAGATCCGGTAAAAAAAGGTGAAGTGCTTTATCATATTTATGCCGAGTTCCCTTCAGATTTTAATTTTGCCAAGAATCTATGCAAACAAGCCACCGGATATACAATTGGTGATGTAGATGAGATACCGATATCATTCGTAGCGTTTTAGCATGAGCATTTTATTACTCGGTTTTCCTGAATACGAAGCACAAGCTCATCGCTTGGCAACGACCTTGGGGTGTGACTGGCAACGAATTGACGTACATCATTTTCCTGACGAAGAAAGTTTAGTCAGCCTGCCCACTGAATTACCTGAGCATGTCATCATTTTACGCAGTCTCGACCATCCCAACAACAAACTGATCGAATTGTTTTTTACCGCCCAAACAGCACGCCAATTGGGTGCAAAACGTTTAAGTTTAGTTGCACCTTATCTTGCCTATATGCGCCAAGATGCGGCAATGAAACCCGGCCAAGCCATCAGCCAACAAATTATCGGTGCATTGCTTGCACAACATTTTGATGACGTAATTACAGTCGACCCACATTTGCATCGCATCAATCATTTAAACCAAGCAATACCATTGAAGAATGCCATTAGTCTAAGCGCAGCAGATTTAATTGCTGATTTTCTCGCGCGCCAATTCGATCATGCCTTATTGATCGGCCCTGATAGTGAATCAGAGCAATGGGTGTCACAAGTAGCTCAACAAATAAATTTTGATTTTGCTGTCTGCCAAAAAATACGGGAAGGTGACAAGCAAGTTCGCATACAGTTACCTGATAGAGATTTCAGTCAGAAAACAATTATTCTCATTGATGACATGGCCAGCACCGGGCGCACATTGTGCAAAGCCAGCCAACAACTCGTGCAACGGCATGCTGCACAAGTGAATGCAATTGTCACGCATGGTTTGTTTAGTCAAGATGCAGAAGATTTTTTACAACAATCAGGGATTCAAAATATCTGGAGCACAGACAGCATCAGCCACCATAGTAATCGCGTCGAACTAGCACCTTTACTTGCGTCCGCCATTCAGGCCATGGAATAGTCCATGCGTCGACATATTTCTCCTTGGCATTTATTTATCTTAGTATTATTATTATCAGTTTTACTCGCTGTAATTCAGGTTGGCGCTTTTACAATTGCATTCTATAAGCTCGGTTTGTCACAGGACTCGGCAATATTATTATTAGTCTGCTCACTGCTTGGAAGTGTAATCAACTTACCTTTATTCTCAATTGAAGCTAATGCTTCGCAAGCAGTCCCGTTGCCGTTCTATTTACGTGGCTTACTACGTGTTCCACCCAAACCATTTGCTGGCAAAACATTAATTGCAGCTAATGTTGGCGGGTGCGTTATACCTGTGAGTTTTAGTTTTTATTTATTGTTTAGCGCGGATTTGCCCTTCATTACCAGCATTATTGCCATCGGACTTTGCAGCTTGGTGTGTTATAGCTTTAGTCGACCCATCGCTGGCCTCGGCATAGGGATGCCATTCTTAATTGCACCGTTGTGCGCTGCACTATTGGGTTTATTTTTATTACCAGAAAAAAGCGCTGCGCTTGCTTATGTGTGCGGAACCTTAGGTGTTTTAATCGGTGCTGATTTATTGCGCTTGAAAGACATTCGCAATATGGGCACACCGCTCGCTTCAATTGGTGGCGCTGGAACATTCGATGGAATTTTTTTAACAGGTTTTATAGCAGTGTTGCTGGCTTAGACCAAACTAAGCCAGCCAATTTGCAAGCTTAAAGATCAAAACGGTAATGAGCACCGCCACCAATAAGTACACCACTAACATTGTAGTTCAAATCATTAAACTTAATACTACCAAAGCCGAGCTCAAGATTAAACCAAATCGGGGGCAAGTCTGGCGCAACGGCTTGCCAGTTATATTCGATTCCAGCACCACCACCAAAGCCCAGAACGAATTGCGTTTTTTCTTGGTTAGAAAATGTCGAAAAATCATAGACAGTTGCGCGATAACTCCAAAATCCAAGCATGCCGTATCCATATGCGTTCCAAAATTTATCTTCTTGAAAGCGATACAATCCTCTCGCCGCATAAGTATTAAGCGTACCCCAAAAACCAATCATTGCCTGTGCAGTGATGACGTTACTAATTTTCATTTTCCCGCTAATGCCGGTAGCTGGAAACGTTCCTTGATATCCCGCAGCAAATTTCTCCTCAGCGGCATAAAGCTGAGATTGAAAAATCAGTAACAAGATAAGAATACTCAGTTTTATTTTAACATTCATTGTTTTATGTTCTCCCTTAACGCTGTTTATAAAATTGATTAAAGCATAAACATATTACATGTAAACCTTTATTTCAATTGAATCACTTTTTCCCTATACTTGCTCCATACTTAGCATGTAGCGCGAGCACCTATTGAAAAAGAATATTTTAATCACTGGCTGTTCATCGGGCATTGGCCTATGTTGCGCATCAGCCTTGCGTAATCGCGGTTATCGTGTTTTTGCGACGGCACGAAAAAAATCTGATGTCAAGGTGTTGCTACAACAAGGCTTCGAGTCTTTGCAGCTCGATTTAAATAGCAGTCAGTCGATTGAAACAGCCGTCAGTGAAATCGTCGAGCGCACGGACCAACAGCTTTATGCCTTATTTAATAATGGCGCTTATGGTCAACCGGGCGCTGTAGAGGACTTAAGCCGGCAAACGTTAAAGGCTAATTTTGAAACTAATGTATTTGGCACTCATGAACTCACTCGATACATCATTCCTGTCATGCGGAATCAGGGCTTTGGTCGTATCATTCAAAATAGTTCAGTGTTAGGATTTGCTGCATTTAAATACCGAGGTGCATACGTCGCAACAAAATTTGCGTTAGAAGGCTTAACAGACACCTTACGCCTGGAGTTGGCAGACACAAATATAAAACTCAGCCTTATAGAACCCGGCCCTATTAGCAGTCGTTTTCGTGAAAATGCATTTGCTATGTACAAAAAAAACATCGACAAGGAAAATAGTTTTCATAAAGCTTACTATGATGCTGTTGAAGCTCGCTTGAGCAAAGAGGGACCAGCAACCGCTTTCACCCTACCGCCTGAAGCAGTACTCAAACGACTGATTCATGCACTTGAAAGCCGCAAACCCAAAGTCCGATATTATGTAACAGTGCCAACCTATTTATTTGCTAATCTCAAACGATTGCTGCCGCATAAAACGCTAGACAAACTTCTTGGTCGACTTTAATCGATATAGTAAAGAACACTACCTTGTAGTGCAGAAATATTATCGCGTATTAGAAATTCCGTACGAAAATCCATACGCTCACTCAATTTTATTTGCGCACCAAGCCCAATAACGATTCCAATATTGCCACTCAAATCCAAACCCAATCGGCCCTGCAAATTTACATTTTTATTATAAGCATAACTTTGCAAACCCGTTAAACCTAGCCCGTTGCGAGCATCACTAAAGGCATAACCCACTTCGGCAATAGTCTTAGTATTTTCAAAGAATTCCATATCCAAATCATAGCCAGCAAATAACTGTACCCCAATTGCTGACAAAGTTGCATTGCTGTTGCTGCCACTATTAACGGAGAAACCTGCACCGGCGTATGCCTTGCTCGAATCCAGTTTAATATCAACCTCTTTAGCACTAACACTTGAAGCAAATAGCAAACTCACAACAATCGCATATATAGTCTTTTTTACTTTCATCTCAACCACCATTAACCAATTACTTGACTGCATTAACTAAAATATACTCAGTCGGCATAACCAATCCATTCTGAGTGAAAAATTCCGCACTTTGATCAAACACCGACTGCTTTACAATTTGTTTCTTTTTTTCGTCAATCGCATCGAATTGTGCTTGCATGACGTCGGATCGCAAGGTCAAATCCCACAGCGCTTCAACATTATTGAAACAAAAATCAAAGTTACGTCGCTCAATATTTACGTGACTAAAACCCACTGCGGCAAATAAATTTTCAAGTGCGTGACCTACTCCAAGCGAGGTGACCACCTTCAAGGGTGGCAATTGTTCTTCGGGTAAGAACGCTTTGAACGCCTGATAAAACCAATACATGCTTGGCATTTTTTCAGGTCGGCTCCAAACCGTGAGAGCGGCAGATGCACCTGGCTTCATTACTCGTTTTATTTCCGTCAGACCTTTCTCGGGATCCTTAAACAACATTAATCCGAAACGACAAACAATTTTATCAAATTGTTGATCCGAAAATATGAGTTGTTCCGCAGGACAACTAATGAAATTCATATTTTTTAGCGCCAGTTGTTCTGCTTTTTTCTCAGCGACATCAACCATTGCTTGTGCCGCATCACAAGCGGTAACATGTATGTTTGCAGCACCAAATGCTTGTGCTATCGATAAACCCGGCTCGCCCGTGCCACAAGCTAAATCGAGCACATGATCATTCTCACTTATACTAATTGAAGCCATCAAATCCCGATTGACGGGCTCGATATACGGCAACCATAAATCAAACTTTCCTGCAATTTGATTCCAATCGGGTTGTTGAGATTGGCCATCACTCACTCAGCTGCTCCTTAGGGTAGTTTATGTTACAATACTTGCTCGAATCAGTACGAAAACCAGCACTTTTCTGTCCCGAACATTGACAAGGAGTCTTTATGTTACGCCAGTTTGTTGTGATTATCAGCCTCTTTTTTTTATCACCTTCGGTGTACGCCATTGTAAATTTAGAAGACCTTCACCTTGGCACAGCAAAACCCGGACTCAGCGGCAATTTTAATTTCAGTATTGATGGCGCTAAAGGTAATGTCGAACGTTTGCATGGCAGTTTGGGCAGTCGGTTGCAATGGTTTAATCAAGATGTTTTGCATTTTTTAACATTAAATTACGCCTATGGAAAAAGTTTCGAACAAATTGATCGTGACAAAGCATTTCTTCATGTGCGACGAATCGCACCCGTGCTCAGTGTGTTGGACTGGGAGATTTTTTCACAATTAGAATCCAATCATTTCACACGCCTACAATTGCGCGCGTTAGCGGGAGGAGGGCTACGTTTCAAGTTACGCGATGTAGAGGAACGCTTTGCATTCTTTTTTGGCACAGGCAGTTTTTACAGTATAGAACGCTTAACTGTCGACCAAGACACCAGCGATGCGCGAGAGGAGCGTTTTTTCCGCGCCAATTTATACGGTGTTTTACAACTTAAACTAGGAAATTTCATTAGCTTTCTTAGTACAACTTATTATCAACCACGTTTAGACCAAATAGATGATTTCCGCCTGCTGGAGGATATGGGATTTAATTTCTCCATTGGAAGATCCATGAAAATTCGCCTAGCGGTGGAAATGGCTCATGATAATCATCCCCCGCAAAATGTGACTCAAAAGACCGACATCCACTATAGCACTCGGATTTTTTATTCTTTCTGAAAACCGAGCTAAGTTTCTATTTTTATAGAACCACAAATTGTTCATGGCTACTATTGTCAACGCGTGGGTGTAAACTGCGTTATTAGCTTTATGAACTTTATATACTGGCAAAATCCACTCATTTACGGCACACTTGGTCCTTACCAACATCAGACAAAGGATGCTAAGTCGTTGGTTTCAAATCAAGAAACTATACAAAACCAAGCGCTGTCCAAATTTCTCAAAGAAATCGAACTCAAGGCTTTTAAAATGGCCCATATTGCGACGGGCAATCAGGACGATGCATTGGATATTGTTCAAGATGCCATGGTAAAACTTTGTGATAAATATGCCGCAAATCCTCAAGAAGAATGGCCGCCATTATTCTATCGAATCCTTCAAAATAAAATTTTCGACTGGCATCGTCGCAGTAAAATCCGCAACCAAATCATTCGTTGGTTACCAGGCGTTAAAGATATGGAGCAGGACAATGATTTTGAATTCGACGCACCCGATTTAAGCAATAACGATCCTAGCCAGCTACTGGAACATCAACGAGCTTTTCAACACCTAGAGATCGTATTGCATCAATTACCCCTACGCCAACAGCAAGCCTTTATGCTGCGTAGCTGGGAAGGGTTGAGCGTTGAGGAAACCGCCAAGGTTTTGGGTTGTAGTGAAGGCAGTGTTAAAACCCACTTATCACGCGCCATGAACAAAATAAAAGAGCAAATGGAGGGATATCTACCATGAGCCAAACGAATAATGATGCATTGTTAAAGAAAACTAAACAATTACTAGATCAGAGTAGCCAAGCGGTTAATACAGACATACGCCAGCAACTCGCACAGGCACGTATGCATGCCGTGGACAAACAAAGGCGTCGAACTTATTATTGGCGTCCAGCCTTGGGCGTGGCTGCCACTATAGGCGTGGTAATGCTAAGCTTCAATCTATGGTTTCAAAGCGAATCCAAGGTACAGCCTGACGCCAGTGGTTGGGAAGATATGGAATTACTCAGTTCCCATGAAGACATGGAATTGCTACAGGATTTAGACTTTTATTTATGGTTAGAACATGAGCAAGCTAAGGAGACGAGTTAAGACTTTGTTGCTGTTGATTCACTTGATCAGCCCCTTAGCCTATGCCGAAGAGAAAGAAGATGAACAAGCACTGGATATTGAGTTTTTGGAATTTTTGGGCAGTTTTGAAGATCAAAATGGCCAATGGGTTGATCCCATGGACTTTGCATCCAGTCAGCCCAACGAGCAACAGACTGAGCAACCGGTAAACGACAATGAATAAAGCAGTCATTTTATTATTCATCTTACTCACGAGTCTGAGCTTGCCTGCATTTGCGCTCATGCCACCCGATATTGAATGGGACACTCTGAATAAAAATGACAAAAAAGCGCTAAACCAAGTCAAAAACCAATGGGCATTTCTTTCATCCGAGCAAAAACATAATATTCTGAATGGCTTAAAACGTTGGCGTAGTCTCAACAAAGAAGAACGTGGCGAATTCCAACAACGCTTCAAACAGTGGAAATCACTAAAAAAAGAAGAACGTGATGGTATTCGTAAGCAATTTAAACAATTTAAGCAAATGCCGCCGCAGCAGCAGCAACAAGTCAAAAAACGCTATAATTGGTATAAGCAGCAACCAATGGAGCGACGTCAAGTGTTGCGTCAAAAGTGGCAACGCATGACGCCCCAACAACGTAAACAGGCACTTAAACGCATACGGCAAAATAATGGTGCCATGGGACGTAAACCTAAATCCAAAAAATGAGCGGAATTAGTTACTTCTTTAATAATAGCCCTAGATATTGGCCGGTGTTACTCGCGTGTTTAGCCTGGCAAAATATCCAAGCGGAATCGTTATTCGCTGGCTCAACCACAGCGCTTTCCCTTGGCATGCAATCTAATCAGAACAACCAAACCGATGACCAACTACTCAATGGGTTTAGTAATATTGATTTTGTGGCGGCTAATGGCCTACATCTATTGTTTTCAGCAAACGCACTTTACGACAAACAAAGTTCAGGAAATTCCAGCGGCTATACACTTGGCATTGGCAATAACCCTGTTGCACCTATCAACTATAGCTTGCTTTATGATTATTGGAGCAATCAAAGCGATATTCTCAGTCACAAGTTAATAGCCGACATTGTTCTACAAAATAACCACTGGTCTCTCAGCATAAATCAAGAAGCGCGAACTATTTTTCTTCGCGTTGCTGTCAATAATGCCCAACTACAAAATGCGTTAATCGCTTTGGATGTATCCTCATTTATTCTAAATAGTGTAGGTACCGGCTTGAGTCTCGCCTATTACAGCGATCAAGGTTGGTATGCTGGCACTGATTTTACGGTTTATACTTATTCAGCAGATCCCAGCAAGTTGCTTAACCCGTCCCGCATTAAACAAATAATTTCTTCTACAGCGCGTGATTTGAGTTATGGTTTAGAAAAAAACTATTGGCAAACCTATGTAGGCTATAGTTATAAAATTTTCAATCTCGCCTATACCTATGGTGCAAGTTTATCTGCAATTGATAATAGCCAGATGATCAGTCACGACATATCGTTTTCCAGTTTTTTTACTGACTCATTTGGTAGCTCTGTTTTTTATAGTCAACAAATCAGCGAACCCAACATCATTTCTAGAGGTTTGGGTTTAAGCATTGATTATTATTGGTAAAGCATCTTCTGTCGCTTAATCAAGACATCTGATTTACAACAACCGAAAAATATTTTCGTCAACGCTTAAGCATTGCACTCGTTATTTAGGCTGAGCAATGGAAATTTTTTGGAGAAAAAAATGATAATGCAGAATGACTCTAGTAGTAGCAAAGCAAAACTTTTTTTGCTTTCATTGGTTATATTCGGCCTAAGCATAATGCTAAGCGCATGCGGAGAAGCACAAAAGACCGAGAATAACCTAGTAGAAACAGCCAATGTAATTATCGGGCTAACCGATGCCGAAGGTGATTTTCAGAGTTACATCGTTGATGTGGAGTCGATTCGATTAACACATGCCAATGGCGCAATCGTCGAAACACTACCTGTCAACACACGTGTTGATTTTGCGCAATATGTAGATGTGACTGAATTTTTTACTGTGACTAGCGTACCGTTTGGTCGTTATACATCGGCCAGCATGACACTAAATTACAGTAATGCAGAAATTTTTGTGTCAGACCAGAACGACAATGCTATACCGGCCACATCAATCAAAGATGCCGACGGAAATATTATTAATACATTAGAACTCAAAGTTAGCCTTGACGGTCACCAGGTGTTTCGTGTAAGTCGCGGTTTAACCCACCATATGACCTTGGACTTTGATCTGAATAACTCAAATGCGGTAACAATTGTTGACGGTAATAATGCCGAAATTATTGTTGACCCAGTGCTAGTTGCTGATCTGGAATTCAAACATCCTCGGACCCATCGCTTACGCGGCTTGCTCAGTGGTGTCGACGAAACCGCAGAGGAATTTCAGATTTTAATTCGTCCGTTTTATCATCGCCTGCAAAGAGATGAAAACCGTTTTGGTGAAATGAAGGTCCAGGTCAATGAGGAAACTCAATATAGTATTGACCAAAGTGATTACATCGGTAGCGCCGGACTAAGCCAACTTGCGATCAAAGACAGCAACACAGCGGTTGTAGTCCGAGGTCAAATCAAAGCCAATCCACTTCGTTTTGTTGCGACACATGTGATTGCTGGTAATAACCTCATGGTTGAGAACAAGGATGTAGCCCAAGGGTCGGTGTTATCACGCAATGGAAATGAACTTATACTCAAAGGTGTCAGCATGCATCGTCAAGACGGAAATATTAGTTTCCAGCGCCAAGTTAAAGTGCTATTGGCCGACACCACGGAAGTGAAAAAACCATTAGCAGACGAAGTAAAAACCATTGCAGATATTTCTGTAGGTCAGCGTCTTGCAGTGACTGGCGAAACATCCGGAAATAGCGAAGATAAAACAATTGATGCGAGCAATGGTCAGGTGCGTTTGTTATTAAGTGAAGTGCTTGCGCAAAAAGCCGATGACAATCAACTACAAGTCCCATCCGATTTTTTCGTGGTTAAAGCTAATCGCATTAACAAATTAGATATTGCGGCTTACCATTTTTCAGGCACGGGTACCGACGAAACCACCCACGCCAATCCAATTGAATATGAAATTGATTTAGGCGACTTAAGCCTTGATCCTGTTGCTACTAACACGCCATTATTAATTAAGGGCTTTGTTAGCGCTTTTGGCAGTGCGCCGGCTGATTTCCTTGCCCAATCCGTCGCCATATTCAATGACTATCACGGCACCTTGCGTGTAAGTTGGGAAAATCCAAATACAGCCGCAATATCAGATACCAGTGAAACAGGCTTTAATGTCAACTTAAATGATTTGGGCAAATTTCACCAGGTATCACACGGCCGTTTCCGCACAGATCTTAGCGTATACTCACAAGTGAATATTCAACTTGCAACTGAGGGGGTATATACAATCAATACGAAAGGGCATGACGACGATGGTGTATATGTCAACGCTAGCAGCTTTTTAACCAAACTAAACGAGCTTATTGTTACCGGCAAACACGCCCGTAGTATCATCGCAAACGGTGACTTTAACGAAGCGGAGTTACGTTTTAATGCAAAAACTCTCAATGTGCGCATGCAGTAAAGCTTAATCAAATCCAGGGCAAAAGCGTTGCCCTGGATTTGATAATTGACTGCATTATTATCATAGGCAATGTAAAGAATTTCACAGTTTATGCTATCAATAAGGGTTAATCTAAACCCGCCTTTGATGAAAAGGTGATTGAAAACTCTCCCTCTCTTCAGTTGGCGGTTACCTAGGGTAACCGCCTACCTTTTTTACTTTGTGAACTTCAGCTGTGATCCCTCTCGGTTTACCTTAATGGTATCGCCTGGCACGAATTGACCACTGAGAATAGCTTGAGCTAAGGGGTTTTCGATTTCGCTTTGAATCGCACGTTTTAGCGGACGTGCGCCGTAAACAGGGTCATAACCCGCTTCACAAATCAAATCCAAGGCCTCGTCAGTTAATTCAATTTGCATTTCACGCTCAGCCAAACGTGCTTGCAAATAAGTAATTTGAATTTTGGCAATGGCATGTAGTTGTTCACGACCCAAGGCATGAAACACCACCACATCATCAATTCGATTGATAAATTCTGGCCGGAAATGACTCGCGACGACATCCATAACCGCTGTTTTCATTTCATCATAACGCGCTTCATCACTCTTATCTTGAATAATTTGCGAACCAAGATTTGATGTCATGACAATCACAGTATTTCGAAAATCAACCGTGCGTCCGTGACCATCGGTCAAACGCCCATCGTCCAACACTTGCAGCAAAATATTAAACACATCAGGATGCGCTTTTTCCACTTCGTCTAACAAAATAACTGAATAGGGCTTGCGTCGCACCGCTTCTGTTAAATAACCACCTTCTTCATAACCAACATAACCTGGAGGCGCACCGATCAAACGCGCCACCGAATGTTTTTCCATGAATTCCGACATATCGATGCGCACCATGGCTTCTTGCGTATCAAATAGAAAATCAGCCAAAGCTTTGGTCAATTCTGTTTTCCCCACACCTGTCGGCCCTAAAAATAAAAACGAACCATTGGGTCGATTTGGATCGGATAAACCAGCACGAGAACGGCGAATCGCATTCGACACCACATGCACGGCCTCGGCTTGCCCAACCACCCGCTGGCTTAATTCATCTTCCATGCGCAGTAGTTTTTCTTTTTCACCTTCGAGCATTTTACTAATGGGAATACCCGTCCATTTGGAAACCACTTCGGCAATTTCCTCATCACTCACTCGATTACGCAATAACTGAGTTTCTTTCGTTTCCGCAGCCGTTGCCTGCTCTAATTGTTTTTCCAATTCAGGAATTTTGCCGTATTGCAATTCGGACATACGCGCCAAATTGCCTGCACGTCGCGCCGTTTCCAATTCCTGACGCGCGCGATCCATTTCTTCTTTCACTAGTTGCGAACCATGAAGTGCTGCTTTTTCCGCTTTCCACACTTCTTCTAAATCAGAATATTGGCGTTCCAAACTTTGGATTTCTGTTTGTAGCATATCCAGGCGTTTACGCGATGCATCATCGGTTTCTTTTTTCAATGCCTCACGTTCAATTTTCAATTGAATCAGACGACGATCCAAACGGTCCATGTCTTCCGGCTTTGAATCGATTTCCATACGAATTCGACTGGCCGCTTCGTCAACCAAATCGATGGCTTTATCCGGTAGTTGACGATCGCTAATATAACGATGCGATAAGGTCGCTGCAGCAACAATTGCTGGGTCGGTAATATCCACACCGTGATGCACTTCGTATTTTTCTTTCAAACCACGAAGAATTGCAATCGTATCTTCCACACTAGGCTCATCGACTAACACTTTTTGAAAACGCCGTTCCAAGGCTGCGTCTTTTTCAATAAACTGGCGATACTCGTCCAACGTGGTGGCACCAACACAATGTAGTTCACCACGCGCCAATGCAGGTTTCAACATATTACCCGCATCCATGGCTCCCTCGGCTTTACCTGCGCCGACCATGGTGTGTAATTCATCGATGAATAGAATGATCTGTCCTTCTTGTTTTGACAAATCTTTAAGCACTGCTTTTAAACGTTCTTCAAACTCACCACGAAATTTTGCACCCGCAATTAAAGAACCCATATCCAAAGATAAAAGACGTTTGTTTTTTAGGCCTTCAGGCACTTCACCATTAATAATGCGTTGCGCTAAACCTTCGACGATCGCGGTTTTACCCACGCCTGGCTCACCAATCAACACAGGATTATTTTTAGTGCGACGTTGCAAAACTTGAATCGTGCGGCGAATTTCGTCATCACGACCAATCACGGGATCGAGCTTGCCTTGCTCCGCCCGTTCAGTTAAGTCGATGGTGTATTTTTCCAGCGCGCGGCGTTGCTCTTCAGCATCGGGGTTTTCCACAGTTTGTCCACCACGCAATTCATCAATGGCTTTTTCTACCGAGCCTTTGGCCGCGCCCGCTTTACGCAATAATTCGCTAAGCGTGCCTTTATCAGCCAAGGCTGCTAGTACAAACAGCTCACTTGAGATGTATGCATCTTTGCGTTGCTGCGCTAGTTTATCGCAGACATTTAATAAACGTCCGGTGTCATTGGAAATATGCACATCACCGGCATTACCCTCAACCCGCGGCAAGCGACTCAATTCTGCTAAGCAATCAGAGCGCAACTGATTTACATTCACTGCAGCTTGTGCCAGCAAATGGGCAACACTACCGCCGTCCTGGTCCAGCAAGGCGCTCATAACATGCACTGGCTCTATAAATTGGTGATCGCGACCTACAGCTAAACTCTGGGCGTCACCTAAGGCCATTTGAAACTTACTGGTTAATTTGTCCATTCTCATGATGGGTGTCCTCAATGAATATCTACTTGCTTCCTAAATGGGGGCATGTAAACGTGGTTTCAATATTGACCTGGGGATAAGACCCTATAAAATATTCGGTTACTTTTGAGCAAGATTTAAACGTAGATGGTGGTAGCCAGATTGAGCAATATTTACTCAATTACAGTAGCAATTTTTAACCTACAAGCATTGCCATGCTACACTTGCATTTATCTAAAAAATAATGACTTAGCGAACTTCTCATAAAGTTTGAGCAGCGAAAAGTCGATGTAGTCTAAACCAAGCTTTGTATTTTGTAGGCAATAAGCAAGCGACACAAAATACTAGCAATAACACGAGGAAGCACATCCATGCGCTTATTGATTGTAGAAGATGACATGCTCTTAGGCGATGGTATCCAAGCCGGACTGACCCAAGAAGGTTATGCGGTGGACTGGGTTGAAGACGGTGATGCAGCAGATACTGCATTAATGACCAATGAATACGAACTCATGGTATTGGACATAGGCTTACCCAAACGCTCCGGATTGGAAGTGTTAAAAAAGCTTCGTGCTGAAGGCAATGACTTACCCGTAATTATACTCACCGCCCGTGATACTGTAGATGACCGCGTCAAAGGCCTCGATACAGGAGCTGATGACTATTTAACCAAGCCTTTTGACCTCGGTGAATTAAGTGCGCGTATTCGTGCTTTATTACGTCGTCGTGGTGGTCGCACCTCTCCAGTGATTAGCCATATTGACTTAGTGGTCGACCCTGCCTCACACACCGTTAATAAATCCGGTACTACAATTGACATTTCCCCTCGTGAATTCACTATCCTGCAGCTGCTATTGGAAAATCGCGGCAAAGTCATGTCCCGCAGTCGCTTAGAAGAAGGCTTATACGCCTGGAATGACGAAGTTGAAAGCAATACCGTGGAAGTTCACATACACCATTTACGAAAAAAACTCGGCTCTGAATTGATCCGCACCATTCGGGGTGTTGGTTATATAGTCGATAAACCCAAGGAATAAATCCTCACCCATGGTTCCTTCGATTCGCCGTCGCTTATTGATTCTATTATTACCGGCGGTACTCGGTTTATGGTTACTCTCGGCAGTCATTACTTATTTCGACACGCGTATTGAGGTTGAAAAACTACTCGACACTCAACTCGCGTCATCCGGTCGAGTTTTGCTGGCCTTAACCCTACACGAAGTTTTAGAACAGCGTTTACTCGGTGGTGGCGACGCTCCTCAAGGCGAAACCATTCCTCAAGACTTTTGGCAACTCGGCCACCCGTATGAAAAGAAAATGGTTTTCCAAGTTTGGATTAATCAAAATGTGGTGGCGCTAAGATCCGAAAATGCACCCTTGAAAAAACTATCAAATATCGACACTGGGTTTAGCAATATATTATTGAATAACGAAGAATGGCGAATTTTCTCCGTGCAAACCGAAGATGCCATGCTACGGGTACAAATTGGTGAACTCACCGAAATTCGCCACAACTTAGCCAATGCTGTGGTCTGGCGCACACTCGTACCCTTATTACTGAGCTTACCATTCCTCGCCATGATTATTTGGGTAGGCATTGGTCGTGGTATGTCACCCTTACAGACCATTGCAAGTGAAATGCGCATTCGTCGTCCTAGCAATTTGCAACCAATCGACGATACCGTGGTACCCAATGAAGCCAAAGACTTAACCAAATCTTTGAATTTGCTGTTCTCCCACATGAAAGCCGCTTTTGATACCGAACGCCGCTTTACCTCCGACGCAGCACATGAGCTACGCACGCCTTTAGCAGCTTTAAAAACTCATGCTGAAGTTGCTTTGAAAGCCATCGATGCTGATGAAAAACAACAAGCCTTACGCCAAGTAGTGCGCGGTGTGGATCGTTCGACCCGTTTGGTTGAGCAACTGTTAACACTGGCGCGGCTTGATCCTGACTCTGGCGTTAAAGATATTCGACGTTTTGATTTATTTATTGTTGCCGAAACGGTTATTGGCGACGAAGTACCAATTGCCTTGGATAAAAATATTGAAATCAGTTTAGCGGGCACTCGTGGAAAATTTGTCAAAGGCAGTAGCGATGCGATTAGTGTGTTATTGCGCAACTTGGTGGACAATGCGATTCGCTATACACCAGAAAATGGTACTGTCGAAGTGAATATTCAACGCGATGATGATTCAATTATTTTAAGCGTTTCCGATAGCGGCCCGGGCATTCCTGAAGCCGAACGGGAGTTAGTGTTTAAACGTTTCTATCGCCAACTCGGCAATAAGTCACCCGGCAGCGGTTTGGGCTTATCAATCGTCACACGAATTGCGGAATTGCATAACCTGGACATCAAACTCAACGAAGCCAACTTAGGTGGTTTACAAGTTGACGTTATTTTTCCCGCCTCCGATGCGGAAGAAAGTTAAGTTTAACTTCGGGGTAAGGTTTGAGAATTGATAAAGGAATACTGGTGTATGCATTGCTCACAATGCGCACATGATCCCGATTAAATTCCCGTGCATTGCTTAAACCACAAGAATGCGCCAAACGATCCACTTCCACATTAACCCAATGCGCATAGTTAGCCACGCGTTTGGCTTTGTCTAGCACGACTAAGCCACGTTGCAAGCGTTTATTGTGCGTCGTAATGCCAGTGGGACAGGTATCTTGGTGACACTGCTGAGACTGAATACAACCCAGAGAAAACATAAAACCACGTGCCGATACCACAAAATCCGCTCCCACACATAAAGCCCAGGCGACTTTTGCAGAAGTAATTAACTTGCCCGATGCAATTACCCGAATTCTTTCACGCAAGCCATGCTCAATTAAACAATCGACAAACATGGGCAAACTTTCACGCAAGGGCAAGCCTACATGATCGGATAAGATTTGCGGTGCGGCACCGGTACCACCATCACCACCGTCAATTGTTATAAAGTCGGGAGCGCAACTAATGCCACGACGGTGAATGGCATTAAACAAATCTTCTGTGAACACTTGATTTGATAGTACAGTTTTGAAACCCACTGGGCGTCCTGTCACCTCTTTGATGCGCACAATCATGTCGAGTAAATCTTCTGGTGTTTTGATTTCACGATGACGGTTCGGACTACTGGAAATCACACCTTTGGGAATGCCACGAATTTTCGCAATTTCTTCAGTAACTTTAATCGCGGGTAGCACGCCACCACGTCCGGGCTTTGCGCCTTGAGAAATTTTAATTTCAAATGCGCGAACATGCTGCGAAACTTCTTTTAGCTTACTATCATCCAAGCGCCCGGCTTCATCACGAACACCGTATTTGGCCGTACCAATTTGAAAAATTCGATCGCAATCGGATTCGAGATGATAATCGCTAAGACCACCCTCTCCGGTATTGATCCATACCCCTGCTTGCGCTGCGCCCGAAGACAAGGCACGTACCGCTGGTTTGGAAATCGCGCCATAACTCATGCCCGATATATTAAAAATTTGTTTGGCAACAAACGGATAATCACATTCAGGACCGATGGTAAGCTGCGGTGACGGCGTGCATTCCTCTTCCAACATAGGATAAGGCGAGCTCACAAAAATTATAGAACCGGGTTCACGCAAATCATTAGTCGAACCAAAACCAATAATCCCACCCAATCCTTTTGCCGTGCGATACACCCAAGCACGACTGGCCCGATTAAAAGGTAATTCTTCCCGATCATGTGCAAAAAAATACTGACGAAAGAATTCACCTTGGCGTTCTAAAAAATAACGCATATGACCGATGACGGGAAAATTCCGCAGAACTGCGTGTTTACTTTGAAAAATATCGTAGAAAAAAAGAAATGCGATGAATAAAAATAGAATACCCGCAGCCCAACCCATGATGGTCAGCACTACGATTGCTGAGGTATTGAAAAACTCCATACTGTGTTAACCCGACCCGATTTACCCTAATCATTGTTTTCGCCATTAAGTATATCGGCAAGTTTTTGCAAACATTTCTCATAAGATTCATCCGGGCATTTAAACTTAGGATAAACTTTCAAGCGTGCGCGGCTGGGTAGCAACAAGGCTAACAAGGTAAAGCCTTTGCCAGCCACACCTGACAAGTGCATGGGGATAATAGCGCAATCCGCTTTTTGTGCGAGCCGAATCGCGCCTGCTTTGATGGCATGACGAGTGTCTTTGCGTGGAATAATCTTTCCATGGGGAAACATGGCTATCGCTTCGCCTTGCTGCAAAGCTTTAAGCGCATGTTTCATTGCACGTTCCGGTCGTGAGCCACGATCCACAGGAATGCAACCGGCCTTATCAAATAACCAAGTCAAACCAAAGCGCTCATATTCCTCACGTGCAATCATAAAGCGCAATGGACGATTCACTGTAGCGATTAAAAGCAATGGATCCAGACCAGAAATATGATTACAAACCACGATTGCCGCGCCGGATTGCGGCAATGTAATAGTTTCATGCTTAAGACCATGAAAGACATAACAATAAATACGTATCCAACCACTAATACTGTTGGCGATTCGGGAATGCCAATGAATACGATTCCAATATAAACCGGCATAAAACCCGAGCAACAGCAGCAAGCATATGACAATCGACCAAGTGAGCGTTGAATTTATAGAAAACATAGATGTGATTATATCGAACAAATAATAAAGCGCTGATTATTTTTTCTGATTTTGTTGCTGAGCTTCTGCCTCTTCTTCTTTCTTCAAGGCATCTTCTGCTTCCGTTAATAATTCAACAACATCCTCTTTATTCGCCGATTGCGCGCTAGCCAGGGCCGTCATGCCCGCTTTGGATTCTTTGCGAATATCCGCGCCTTGGGCCAATAAAATCTCCACAATTTCGGCGTGACCAAACAAGGCCGCATTCATTAATGGGGTAATGCCTAATTCGTCAACACTATTCACATCGGCACCACGCGCCAACAATAAGCGCACTAATTCAGTTTTACCGAAAAAAACAGCATGGTGCAGCGCGGTGTTGCCATTGCTTTTTTTCAAACTCACATCAGCACCACGACTTAATAATAATTCGACCATGGACTGATGTCCGGCGTAAGTCGCTTGAATTAAAGCGGTGTCACCATCTTTTGCCGCTTGGTTGATTTGAGCGCCATTGGCATAGAGTTTCAAAAATATCGGGGTATTACCCGTACGAGCGGTATCCATCAACGCAGTGTAACCTTTATTATCGGCACTATTAACATCCGCACCCACAGCCAAGAGGTAATCAACAATTTGTATATTATTAAAATTAACTGCTCCCATGAGTGCCGTTTTGCCCTGTTTATCCGCAGCATTGACATCGGCGCCCGCAATCAAGGACGACTTGATCATGCTCATGCGGCCTTCACGTGCGGCCTGGATTAATTCATTATTTGCATCAAGCGCCAATACCGGACCCATGATGAATCCGCTAAATCCAATAAAGAGCAAAACAAAAAGAATAGTGCGCATAGCACACTTAACGGTGCCTTGATTGAAAAACTTAAACCGGTTCCTGATAATGAATTTCCATAACCCAATATTTTGCATGCCCTTTGGGTAATTGCACTTCAATCTCGTCATCTATCGTTTTTTTAAACAAGGCTTTTGCTAATGGCGCATCCATACTAATCCAACCCTTGCCACTATCCGTTTCATCCGGACCAACAATACGATAACAAACGTCTTCACCTAACTCGTTTTCCAACACCACCCACGCGCCAAAAAATATCTTGTTCGGGTCACTCGGCGGATCGCTCACCACCACGATATCATCCAGGCGTTTTTGTAAATAACGGATACGACTATCAATTTCACGCAACTGTTTTTTGCCATAAATATATTCTGCATTTTCAGAGCGATCACCTTGCGCCGCCGCTTCAGAAACTGCTTGTGTCACCACAGGGCGTTTAACTCGCCATAAATAAATCAACTCCTGATTGAGCTTTTCAAATCCTTGCGGCGTAATATATTTTGACTTTGGCGGTGCCGGTGGACGATAACGACCCATAAACTTCCTTTCAGTCTTAGGAATTCATCAGTATACAAAATACTGGGAAAATCAGCTATTTTCCTCTATACTTGCCAGCATTTTTCTGCTCGGAACAAGGTTCACAGTGACTCACAAAAGCATCCTATCCAAACTTGCCATTGAGGAAATTCGATTGGCTATCGCCGAAGATATTGGTAGTGGTGATATTACTGCAGCGCTTTTAGACGACGACATACAAGCCGTGGCAAGCGTCATATCACGCGAACCCATGGTGTTGGCAGGACAAGCCTGGTTCGAAGCGGTGTTTCAAGAGATCGATCCGGCCATAAATATTCTCTGGCATCGAAGCGATGGCGATTCAATTAGTGCAAATACCGCCTTATGCGAACTACACGGCCGAGCAAAATCCTTGCTGACGGGCGAACGAACCGCGCTTAATTTTCTTCAAACCTTAAGCGCCACTGCCACCGTCACGCGCCAATACGTTGAATTAATACAACACACCACCTGCAAAATACTCGATACCCGCAAAACGATTCCAGGCTTACGTGATGCACAAAAATATGCGGTCACCTGCGGTGGCGGACAAAACCATCGCCACGGTTTATATGATGGTATTTTAATAAAAGAGAATCATATAATCGCTGCGGATTCCATTAAAAATGCTGTCGAAAAAATCCGCACAATGAATTCGGTATTGCCCATCGAGGTTGAAGTTGAAAACCTGGATGAGCTAGAACAGGCACTCAAGGTCCAGGTTGATATCATATTACTCGACAACATGGACATAGCCACACTTAAACAAGCCGTTCAAATCAATGCAGGCCGTGCCAAACTCGAAGCATCGGGCAATATTAATGTAAATACCATTGCCGAAATTGCCGAAACTGGCATTGATTTTATCTCGATTGGCGCGCTTACCAAACACATTCATGCCATCGACTTATCCATGCGAATCAAACAAAAATAGCAGTTGTTTTGTTTTAGACATTAAAGCTATTTTTTTTACTTGTCGATACCCTAACTAATTGAAAAATACTTAGTGTCCTCCTATTTGGATCGACTCTAAAAACAATAAGGATTGAATCGCGCATGTCGGCTAAGGGTAAAGTCAAACCCATACAGCATGTTCCTCATGTTTTGGTCATTGACCAGGATGATGATACTCGCGCATTAACTTTGGATAAGCTTAGCGCGCACGGATATCGCACCACTGAAGCACACAACATACAAGAAGCCGTTGAACAATTACGTCGTCATCGTTTTACTTTATTAGTAATCGACCCTGTCACCAGCGGCAAAGACAGCTATAGTTTATTAAAAACACTACAAAGCCACAAAATTTTGTCCGGCATGCCCATCATGGTGATCACTTCATCAAGAGATAGCAGTGTATTCGACAAATGCACCAAGTACGGCGCTAGCAGTCATGTTGAAAAAGAAATTGAATCTGATAGTTTACACAAACGCATTATTAAACTTCTGGTCAATAAAAAGAAAATCAATTTCACCGTTGATGCCGAAACATTGCCAGAAAATGACCCAAGTGCTCGCAACAGATTAATTCAAAAAATTTCCTCAAAACTACAGAAAGAGGAAATTCAACTACCGTCGGCGCCAAAGCTCTTAGGCAAAGTGATTAATATGCTCTATGATGAAGAGGTCAATTTGCATGACGTATCGGAACTCATCGAAAAAGAACCCAATGTTTCTGCGCGGATTCTTAAAGCCGCAAATTCCGCAGGCATGGGCAGTGGTAATCCGGTACGCAACACACACGAAGCGGTTATTCGTTTAGGCGTAAAACGCATTATTAATTATGTTTTGATTGTCAATAATGCCGAGTTCTTTAGTTTCGAACACCCGGTCTATAAAGAAATTCGCGAAGAATTATGGAGACATTCATTAATGGTGTCCGTGTGCGCCAAATACATAGGCGAACGAATTGGTTTTTCGAATCCAGACAATTTATTTTCTTATGGTTTGTTACACGATATAGGAAAATTTTCGCTATTACGCGTTGTTCAAGAATTACCAAAAGACGACGATAGCACGGACCCTGACTCGGTATGGATGACACTCGATAAATTTCATACTCAATTTGGTGGCACACTATTGGATAACTGGAACTTCCCCAAAGAATTCGTTCATGTGGCGCGTTATCATCACGATGCCCCCATCAAAGGTTTGCACGCAAGGTATTTGATCATTACTAGTTTTGCCAATGCTGTTATCGATATGATGGATGAAGGTATCGATGAAACCAAAATGAGTCAGCTATTACGTTTACCCCATGCTCACATTTTAAAAATCACACAAAACCTAATGAAAGATTTACCCAAAGCCATCGATGAAGAAATGAAAGCACTAAGCCAGTTAATCTAGACCTTAGCATGTTCCAATACAAGCAAACCAGCAAATACCTGACCCAGGATTTTTTGTTTTAGCAACTGCCAACCAAGTTGCGCAAAATCACAGGATTGTGATTTATCCATTTCCACATAGACTAACCCATTCGATGATAGACAGCTTGAAATTTTAATCTGCCGCAAACAATCACAAACCGCATTTTCAGCAAACGGCGGATCAACAAAAATCAAATCCACCGACTGCGGCGCAAGCGTGGCAAGCAAAGCTATTCCGTCTTGTTGCATCACCTGAACACGATCCTGCAATTGTAATTGCTGAATATTGCCAAGCAGGGATTGTTTGACTACTGGTTGAGTATCACAAAAAATGACGGCCGAAGCTCCACGTGACAAGGCTTCAAAACCCAAGACGCCACTACCGGCAAACAAATCCAAGCAGCATCGCCCCGCAATTTCAAATTGCAACCAATTGAATAAAGTTTCACGTATACGATCGCCACTGGGACGCAAGCCCTTGGCGTCGGGGAACGATATTAATCGCCCCCGATAATCTCCACCAATAAGTCGAACTCGATTAGTTTTTCGCGGCTTGTGCGACATTGTCACCACCGACGATGATTGTCACCATTTTATCCGGGTGCACTCGCCGCTGATAAGCATCTTTGATTTGTGCGAGACTGACTGCGTTTATATTTTCGATATAGCGATCTAGATAATCCAAAGGCAATTCATAGAACCCGATCGCCGCCAGGTTTTGCACTATACTTTTGTTGCTCGCAATTCGTAGCGCAAAACCTCCAGTTAAATTGCGTTTGGCAGCAAGCAACTCTTTTTCGCTTGGGCCATTTTTCACGAATTCAGCCAAGGTGTCCCGCATAACTTTTAACGCTTCCTCGGCCGAAGAATTTTTGGTTTGCAAACCCATAATAAATGGGCCTTCCGCCCGCATGGGTGAGAAATAACTATACGAGCTATAAGCCAGACCACGTTTTTCTCGTATCTCATCACTTAGCTTGGAAACCAAACCGCTGCCACCAAAGATATGATTACCAAGATAAAGTGCATAATAATCGCGGTCGCCGCGTCGCACCCCGGGTTGCCCCACTAACAAATGAGTTTGTGATGATGGAAAATCTATTTTCACTTCTTGTGACTGTGTCAATCCATCCACAGGTTTAATCATTTCCGCTTTGCGGCCTTGCTGCAACTGACCAACCAATTGATTGACGATTGCATCTGCCTGAGTCTTATCCACCGCACCGACAATGGCAATCACAGCATTCGCAGCGACATAGTATTTATTATAAAACTTTAATAAATCATCGCGTTTAATTTGCTGAACACTTGCTTCAGTGCCTTCAGGAAAATTTTCATAGACATGGCCGGAATAAACCGCTTGATAAAATGCATCGCTACTTAAGGCATCAGGCGATTCTTTTTTCTGTGACAATGAAACCAGCAAGCGCTTGCGCTCACGGTCCAAAGCCTTTTGTGGAAACGTAGGTTCATTAATAATGCTCGCAAATGTTTCCAACGCAACATCCAACAATGCCTTTTCAGTCAAACTACGCAAGGAGAATACTGACATATCACGATGTGACGAATTACCTTGGTTTGCGCCTACACCTTCAAATCGTTCAGCGATTTGATTGGAATCCCATTTTTTAGTGCCTTCAGACATTAAACCATTCGTCAACAATGCCAAACCTGATTGCTCAGCATCACGAGCGGCACCGGCATCAAACACAACTTGAATGTCTACCATGGGTAAATCCATAGCAGGCACAAATAATACTTGTGCACCATTTGCAGTTGACCATTGTTGAATTTTTGGAGCGGCATTTAATTGTGCCACCATCAGTAAGCAACAACTTAAAACAAGGATTCTAGCGACCATGACGTCCTCCTGCTGCGCGACGCGGTTGACTACTATCAATTGGTTGCGGGTCTAATATTGCAACCGTTAAATAATCATCAATCAAATATTTTTTCGCAACTTGCTGAACTTGCGCCGCAGTCACTTGTTTAATCCGATCAACATAAGCCTCGCCTGTCGGCCAACCTATTCCCGTGGTTTCCAACATTCCAATACTCATTGCTTGATAAAATACCGAGTCAAGTTCATAAACTTTTGCTGCCATCACTTGCGCTTTAATACGATCCAACTCACGCGCGGAAATGGTACCTGATTTTACTGCTTCCAATTCAGCACGAATCGCTTTTTCCAAAGCTTTCACATCATGTCCTTGCCCGGGTGTGCCACTGAATATCATTAATTCCTGGCCCGGTGTAAATGCATCATAAGAGGTGCTCACACCCGCCGCTACTTGCGATCCTCGCACTAGGTTTTTAGAAAAACGCGCACTATTTCCACCGTCTAGAACATAGGCCAAAACATCCATGGCATAGGGCTCCCATTCTTCTGGCGTATTAACGATCGAAGGCGCTTTGTAGCCCATGATGAGATAAGGCAATTGCGCTGGTGCTTTGACTATTATTCTTCGTTCACCCAGCTGAGTCACTTCCTGACGCGGCTTCACTTGAGGTATATTGTTTGAAGCCGGAACTGAGGCAAAATATTTTTTCGCTAAGGTATAAACTTCATCTGCTTTAATGTCACCAACAACCACTAGCGTTGCATTATTAGGCGCATACCAGATACGGTACCATTCAGCCAAATCATCAACCGTCATGTTTTCCAGATCATTCATCCAACCAATAATCGGTGCATGATAAGGACTGTTAACAAAGGCAGTTGCATTAAACTGCTCATAGGTCATGGCTTGAGGATCATCCTCTGTACGCATGCGACGTTCTTCCATGACTACTTTGATTTCTTTTTGAAATTCATCGTCCAATAACACCACATTGCGCATGCGATCCGCTTCCAATTCAAAGCTAATGGGTAAGCGCATATTTTCCATTTGCTGAAAATATGCCGTGTAGTCTTTGCCAGTAAATGCGTTTTCACGACCGCCGTTTTCGGCAATAATGCGTGAAAATTCGCCGGGAGGATGTTTTTTTGTGCCTTTAAACATCATGTGTTCTAACACATGCGATACGCCAGTAATGCCATTATGCTCGTAGCTGCTTCCCACCTTATACCAAACTTGTGAAACCATGACCGGCGCACGATTATCCTCTTTGATAATAAGTTTGAGACCATTGTCAAGCACAGCCTCGTATACCTTGGGATCGATCGTCGAGGGCTTGAGTGCCTGAGGTTTGATAGGAGTTTGCATAGCCGCTGTGCTCGCACACGCGTTTAGCCAGAAAATACTGAAAATGCCCAGTAAAATGAATCTCATGATCTTGTATACACCTCTTTCAATTTTTGTCTTGTGACTTGGATCAACCATAGCCCAAATAGTGCCCTCAATGTTAGGATACGCCCTGGCCCAAGCAGGAAAGTACAAGCTGTTATGTTCGGTTTCAAGAAAAACAAACAAAATAATCAAGAATCCCCAGAAAACACACAAGAACCAAAGGGACTAATGTCACGCTTGAAAAATGGCCTGGCGCGCACACGTAAGCAATTTACTCGGAATTTATCCTCACTTGTACTCGGCGCCAAGGAAATCGACGACGACTTAATTGAAGAAATCGAAACACTTTTGCTTACTGCAGATGTCGGGATGGAAGCTACCACCGCAATAATTGACGACATTACCGCACGCTTGGATCGCAAAGAACTCAAAGATAGCAGCGCTTTATTCGATGCGATAGAAGCAAACATGAAAATCTTGCTCGAACGCAGTGAGCAAGCACTGGTTGTTGACGATAGTAAAAAACCATTTGTGATCTTAATGGTCGGGGTTAACGGCGTGGGCAAAACTACCACAATCGGTAAACTGGCTAAACGCCTGCAGCTCGATGGTAAAAAAGTCATGTTAGCTGCAGGTGACACTTTTCGCGCAGCCGCTGTCGAACAGTTACAAACCTGGGGCGAACGCAACCAAGTTCCTGTGATCGCTCAACATAGTGGCGCAGATTCTGCCGCCGTGATTTTCGATGCCTTACAAGCCGCGCAGGCACGTGGCATGGATGTACTCATAGCCGATACCGCAGGTCGCTTGCATACTCAAAGTAATCTTATGGAAGAGCTTAAAAAAATCAAACGCGTCATGTCGAAACTCGATGCTGATGCACCGCATGAGATTATGTTGGTGTTGGACGCCGGTACTGGTCAAAATGCCCTCTCACAAGCGAAACAATTCCACGAAGCGGTAAACTTAACTGGCATTAGCTTAAGCAAACTCGATGGCACAGCCAAAGGTGGTATGGTATTCGCGCTAGCAAAACAACTCGGTATACCCATTCGTTTCATCGGCGTTGGTGAAAGCATCGATGATCTCCGTCCATTTGTGGCTGAAGACTTTATTGGCGCGCTATTGGCTAAAGACGAAGAACCGGCTTAAGACTTAAGGTGAGTAAATGTCAGAGCCCGTAATTCATTTCGACCATGTGCGTAAACGCTACCAAAATGGTCACGAAGCCTTGCGCGATGTTTGTTTTAGTATGGAACGTGGTGAATTGGCATTTCTTACCGGCCATTCAGGGGCTGGTAAATCCACTTTATTAAAACTCATCGCCATGATCGACCGCCCCAGTGGCGGCAGTATTATCATTGAAAACAGAAACTTATCAGGCATTAGCAATTGGCAAATCCCTTATTTCCGACGCCGCATTGGCATAATTTTCCAGAATCCTACCTTATTAAACGATCGAAATGTTTTTGAAAATGTCGCCTTGCCCTTGCTAATTTCGGGTTATAAAAGCGAAGATATCCGCCGCCGTGTGCGCGCCGCACTCGATCAAGTGAGTTTACTGGATAAGGAAAAATCCACACCATTGGCCTTATCAGGTGGCGAACAACAGCGCGTCGGCATTGCACGGGCAATTGTCAACAAACCTGCCGTCATTCTCGCGGACGAACCCACCGGTAACCTTGATCCAGAACTATCGGTGGACATAATGAATATTTTCCGCCGCTTCAACCAAGTAGGTGTCACCACATTAGTTGCCACTCATGATGTGGAGCTAGTGCGTGAATTTCCCTATCGGCGTTTGATTTTGCGCGATGGCATTTTAAGTGAGGCGCCTGACTTATGAAACGCCATCACCGCCGTCGTGGCGCTACACCAATAAGCAGCAACCCAAAACAAAAAACCGACGAAACCGATCAAAACACTCGTCAGAAATCCGTCAATCAAAAAGGCGTGCAGCGACATAACAGCCTGGCCTTATATTTTCAGCAGCATCATCAAGCCATTAAATATGCATTGCAGCGTGTATTCCATAGTAAATCAGCAAGCATTATGACCATACTGGTTATTGGCATCGCCTTGTCACTACCACTCGGTTTACATGTCTTAATCAAAAACACCTTGATGTTAAGCAAAGGCGTGGAAGACCGTCCCAGTATCACCTTATTCCTCATGGAGACTAAAACCAACACCTGGGTTAAACGCCTGGAAAATCGTCTAGTCAAACGTGAAGACATTGATAGCGTTAAAGTCATCGACCCCGAACAAGCATTGGCTGAATTTCAAGACTATTCCGACCTCAATCCGGATTTTCTGAAATTACCGCATAATCCACTCCCCTATGTCATCGAGGTATACCCCAAACTCGATCAACAGGATTTTTCTAATATGGAAAAGTTACAGGCCGAATTCCAAGGCTGGCCGGAAGTGCATTTAGCACAACTCGACATGCTGTGGCTGCAACGACTTTATGCAATTGTATCCATACTTAAAAGCAGCTCCAATTTGATTTCCGCACTGCTAGCTATGGGTGTTTTATTAATTATTGGAAATACCATCCGCTTGATGAGCCAGGCCTATAGCGAAGAAATTCGTATCAGCAAACTCGTCGGTGCGACCAATGCGTATGTTAGCCGGCCTTTTATTTATTCCGGTTTGATGTATGGCTTTCTTGGGGGTATTTGTGCGATTGTTATTATTGGATTCGCCGTGATTTTGATTAACCCCTCCGTGCAGCGACTACTCAGTCTCTATAATAATGAACGCAGCCTAATTGGCCTTAATATGTCTGAAATCAGCATAGTATTAGCGATTGGAATGAGTCTGGGTCTATTTGGTGCCTGGGTTACTGCTCGCAATATCATCACCAAATTCTCGCTTTAAGCGACTCAAATTACTAAAACTTTTGCAATATAAGTGAACTCTAAATAAAAAAAGGGCTCAAACCGATAGTAAGATTGGCACTCGTGACATTAGAGTGCTAAAATTAACCCAAATAACCCTGAACATGGAGATAAAACATTGAGCAATCAATTACTTCCGGCAACAATTGCGAACCCGCAAGGTAGTCTTGAGGCGTATATACAAAGCGCTAATAGCTTTCCCGTGCTTAGCGCAGACGAGGAAAAAGACCTCGCATATCGCCTGAAGTTAAATGATGACCTAAATGCTGCACGCCAGCTGATCCTGTCTCACCTGCGCTTTGTGGTGCAAATCGCCCGTGGTTATAGCGGCTATGGTTTAGCTCAAGCGGATCTAATCCAGGAAGGCAATATAGGCCTGATGAAAGCAGTGAAACGTTTTGATCCCGAGCAAGGGGTACGCCTCATTTCTTTCGCCGTGCATTGGATACGTGCCGAAATGCATGAATTCATACTGCGCAACTGGAAAATTGTTAAAGTCGCCACCACCAAAGCACAGCGCAAATTATTCTTTAACTTGCGCAAGAACAAGAAGCGCCTAGGTTGGTTTAACCAAGCGGAAGTCGATGCCGTCGCCGACAAACTCGGCGTAAGTGGCGCGCAAGTACGTGAAATGGAAATGCGCTTAAGCCAACAAGATGCCTCTTTTGATGGTTACGGCAACGAAGATGATGACGACCACTACACCGCGCCAGCACCTTCCGCCTTTTTACAAGCGCAAGCAGCGGATCCAGCGAGTATCTGGGAAAAATCCGATAGTGAGGATCATCACAGTGACCAACTAAGTAATGCGCTTGACTTACTAGACGAGCGTAGCCAGGACATTTTACAGCAACGCTGGCTCAGTGAAGACAAAGCCACCTTGCAGGAATTGGCGGAGAAATATTCGGTATCGGCCGAACGTATTCGCCAACTGGAACAAAATGCGATAGCAAAACTTCGGCAACAACTGGTCGCATAATTTACTAACCCTCCCTCCCAATCACCAAAACCCGCAACCTCGCGGGTTTTTTACTGGCATAAATACTGCTTTCTACCATGCACTAGATACAACTTACGTGTTTTGGAAGGAGCGGTAATGGACATCCTGGAGCACCCTCGATACAAGGACAAGCCAGCAATAGTTTTCTTTGAAAACCTTGTTCTCGATATCATTGGGCATTTACCAGATGAGAAACGCGACAATATGCAAAAACTGAATTTACAATCAGTTTTTCAAACTCAGTCAAGTGATTGGCGTGAAGTTGTAACCGAAGTTTTTCGTCTTTCAGACACCATTGACATTTGCATACTCAATGAATGGATTCAACGGTACGAAGCCGGTGAGGATATTCCAGCCAGACAATTTGCCCAGCAATTTGTAGATGATTACTTCGACGACGCCAAGCAACTTGATGTTTGGACCGAAGAGTCTTTCTGTGAAGCAATCTCACGCATCGAACGCAATGTTGCCAAGACTGAAGAGGAAAAACAAAAAATCCTCGCAACATCAAAAGAACTGCAAGAAATTATTGAGTTTTCCAAACAATTACCTTCAGACAAAGCCAACAAAGAAACAGCCGAACCTGCCTAGCCCAACAAAAATTTCATACGTTTGAATTTTTTATGTAACGATTTCGAATTTTTTTTGCTTTGGTAAAAAATCTTTGTAACAAAACCTAATTTCACTCGACTTAGACCTGTTGCGACTTAATCAACAGGTGCGTGATTTTTGACTTAAATTTTTAATCACTTACAGAAAAACCTTGTGCTATCCCAAATGATGATGAGCAGGGTGGCCTACATTCTTAAAAAAGGGAGTTTCAAATGAAATTATCAATTTTAACATTTTCTGCTTTTAGCTTAGCTATAAGCTTGAGTCCTTTTGCCATTGCAGACGACGAAATAAAAGATAACTTCGTGCGCTATGCAGCGGATGCTACTAGTGGCAGTGGTGACACAGTCATTGCTCAATGCGGTGACACCTATCCACACGCAAAAGCAAGTTTGGTGATTGAGAGCGAGGCTTCAGGTTCTGAAATAAAAATAAAAATCAGACATGCCCGCCCACAAACGTTATATACAGCTTGGGTACGGCTCAAAGGCTCATATGCAAGTCATGATGCAAGTGGTAATGTCAACTTCATCAGTTTTGGCGGCAGCCCGATTACGAATGGTGGAGCAACACCACTTGCACATTCTAAACATTTGGCAGGTTTATTGGCGATAACGCCGCCACATGCAGGCTCACCTGATGTCGCCAACGGCGCTTGGTCGGATGCCATGGGCACAGCGAATTTAAAAATAAAACTCGACTTCTCTGTTATCAATGGCGCTTACCCTTTTCATAAACTAAAAAACCCTACACTTGGTTTATTTCCCGTTGCCATCGTTAATCCTGATGGTGAAACGATTAAAGCCCCCTTCACTATTCGTATTGTTTCTCATTGTCAGGACGGCTTAGCGCACGGTCTAAGTCCAGCTAAGCGAGAAACTTGGTTTGATTGGCAGCCCTCATTATAAATTTAAAGGAGCAAAAAATGTTTAACCAAAAACTTTTTATTGTGTTAGTTGCGCTTAGTATGGGACAAACCGCATTTGCCGCAAAACTTTATGTCAATACAAACGGACAAAACGGCGACTGTTCCCGTAGCCAACCCTGCAAGTCCATCCAAACAGCAATCAACCAAGCACAAGCCGGTGACCGCATAAAGATCGCATCCGGCGAGTATTTTGAAAACTTAACCATACCCGCAGGCAAAGATGGTTTGAGTTTATCCGGCGCGGGCATGAACAAAACATTCATTATTGCGACTGATGGTCCTGTGCGAAAATTTGCGCCTGCTAATGTTGCAGCGGAAATAATTTTAGATATATTTGCCCGTGACGTAAGTATAAAAAATCTCAGCTTAAAACATACAAATGGAATTGCAACAAAACGCGATATTGGTATTTTTGTGCGCCCACCGGCAATCAATAGTGAAATTGAAAAAGTTAAAGTCGTACGTATGCGCACAGGTGAAAATCTTGAGCCAACAGTACCCGGCTCAAGAGGACTGTTAGTGTTTCGCGCCACTGGCACCGAAGTTGAGGAAAGTATTTTCAAAGGCAACTATGAAGATCATATCCATTTGCCAACCAGTAGTTCAAGCATCGAAGATAATATAGTCGATGGCGCTACTCGTATTGGTATTGTTATTATCCAAGAAAATCAGGATTCCTTATCTATTAACAATAAAATTGAATCAAATACTGTAACGAATAGTGGTAGTGATGGCATTCAGGTTCAAGGTGATGAAAATAAAATCGAGCACAACCTAGTGATGAATAACGCAGGTTATGGTATCCATTTTTGTGGAATAAATTCTAATCCCGCTTGTGTGGCACCCGGTCATACGGCAAGCGCTAATTTTAATCGTTCCGAAAATAATGAATCGATAGGCAATGGCTTGGGTGGGATTGCTGATTTTGGTGAAAACAATCAGTAAAAAAAAGCGCCTCTATACTTAGAGGCGCTTTTTAAAATATTCACTTGGTAGAATTATTGTAAATCGACAATCACAAAGCGACCTTTGCGGTCAGTTGTAAGTACAAAATCAATTTTCTGGCCCGCTTTAATCTCATCAAGCATTGCAGGATCGGCCACGGCGAAATTCATAGTCATTGCTGACATACCCATCGTCTTAATCGGGCCATGGCTAATATTGATTGTCCGGGCAGATTTATCAACAGAATTAACGGTACCACTCACTTCATGCTCATCCCCTGCAAAAACAGAAGAAACCATTGAAAAACATAAAGTTAGCACACTTAAAAACATCTTAATACGCATTATTTTCCCTCCACACATTTATAACATACACCCTTATGGGCATTTTTTGCACATCCTAGTGGTTCAGTATTAGGACAGACTTAATAGGGGCGACACATATAAAGTCACATATGAGACAATTCAGCATAGCCCGAGTTCAGAGACATCACTTAAAATTTAAAAGATTTCCCGCAAATTCCTTACCCCGACTAAGCACAAAGTCTTTAAATCCTTGAGCCACCGGAGACAAACGCTTTTCACTTCGATGAACAATATACCAATGACGCAATATAGGAAAGTCTTCCACATCCAGAATTGCTAAACGTCGAGTTTCCATTTCCAGACGCAAGGTATGAATCGAGACAATGCCTAAACCCAAACCGGCTTCTACTGCTTGTTTAATGGCCTCGTTACTCGTCATCTCCATACTGGTACTCATGCTGACTTCATGCTGATCAAAATAGCGTTCAATTGCTTGGCGGGTACCCGATGCCTGTTCACGCACCACAAACGTTTCCTGAACCAAGCGAGCCGAGGGAATATTTTTTTGCTTTACCAAAGGGTGATTAGGTGGAGCAATGACAACTAAAGGATTTTCCATAAAAGACTCAGCAACCAAATCGTGACCTTCGGGTGGACGTCCCATAATGACTAAATCTTTTTCATTATTGTCTAGATGCGCGATCAGACTTTCACGGTTGGTTACATCCAAACGAAAACTGATTTCTTCATGATCGCGAGCAAATGCAGCTAGTAGTCGGGTAGCAAAATCATTGGCCGTGGTTGCAACCGCAACATCTAGCGTGCCCCGCTGTAAGCCTTTGAGTGCGTGAATAACTTCATCAGCTTCGTCTAACAAACCGAGTATTCGCCGGGTGTAGTGATAGAGCTCACGACCAATCTCAGTTAAAAAATTGGTTTTACCCAATTGCTCAAATAATGGAGCCTCGACTTGATCTTCTAATTGTTTGATTTGCATGGAAACCGCAGGCTGGCTTAAGTGTAGCTCTTTCGCTGCCTTGGTATAACTTAAGTTGCGAGCAACAGACTCAAAAACCTGCAATTGGCGAAAAGTAATATGCACAATAAAAACTATAAGTTAATTAATATGATTTCTATATTAGTCATTTTAATTTATTTATACAAGAATCTTCTTAGAACAAACCCTTGGTTTGTTGAAACAATAATTTCCCCCAGAATTAATGTGATACTTTCCATTAAAACATGAAAGTGCTATAACAAAACCAATACCATGCGAAGGTATTCACTATTGCTTAATTTGTGCGTTGGGTTGATCAATAGTGTCAGAGACGACAACACACATTTAACAATAGAGAGCACATTATGGATATTTACGTTGGCAATCTAGCCTATAGTCTAACAGAAGACGAACTTCGCAATGCGTTTGCAGAATTTGGTGAAGTGGCGAATGTGAAGATTGTTATGGACAAGTTTTCTGGTCGTTCCAAAGGCTTTGGCTTTGTCGACATGCCTAATAGCGATGAAGCAAATCAAGCAATCAAATCGCTGGATGGCCAGGATGTCGGTGGTCGCAACCTTAAAGTCAACGAAGCTAAACCACGAACTGAGCGCCCTAATCGCCCTTCGCGCTAGCAAATTCCTGCCAAGCAGGAGGCTATCCGGCCTTCTGCTTGCAAACCACCTTTCGAATGAGAGGCAAGCAAACAATCTTAGTGTTTTACTTGCCGCGCAGTATTTGTCATATTGAATCCATATAGATTTAAATCACATTTAAATAACCCAGGGATGAGAACTATGCTGCAACGCCTAATTTTGTTGACCTTACTCGTCAGCAGTGCGATATCAGCCGCACCAAATAAACAGAACTATGATGAAAACCCCACTGCAACTGAATTTGACAGTCGAATTGCTATTTTGCCTTCCATGCTAAAAGACCGAGATACGGTTAATGGCAAGGCCTTTATTTCATATTGCACTCAATGTCATGATTTACCCAACCCTGAAGGCCACACCGCCCGATCTTGGCCTGCGGTGGTGAGTCGAATGCGTCAGCACAGTCTAAACATCGGTGGCGCCATACCCAGCGACAACACATTAAAAGGGATTGTTTTATTTTTACAGGATCACGCCAAACAGCGATAGATGTTTTGTCTAGCTTGAGATAGAGCCTAAGGATTTATCGGCCCAAGCACTGGCTTTGAGGTATGCGCGGGTAATATGTCGCACTTTCAAATTTTTAAAACTCACTTTGTCCCATTGACCGTGTTCATAGGCAATCACACAACTTAGGACTTCACCCAATTCACCTTCGTATTTTAATAAGGCTTTTTTAGCCGTTTTGGCTAGAGGTAATGCTTCCAGAATTTCTTTCATTGATAAATCCATCATTGCGTCGAGTGTCGAAAACAAACCGACCGTAAAAAATTCATCTTCATGTTCGATATTTTTTAACTTAGCTAAATATTCACACATTTTTGCGCGAAACAACGCGGTTCGTAGTAATTCATCTGATTTCTCATTGAGCCCCGCCAACACAATTAGCAACACCCAACGACGCAAGGTTTGCAAACCTAACATCATTAAGGCATGTTGCACCGATTCGACTTCTTCTTGCGCGCCACTACCAGCAGAGTTTGCATAACGCAATAATTTATAGCTTAGCGCCGCATCCTGACGCACTAAATCGTCCAGTTCCTCAAATTCAACTTCAGGGTCTTGCAGACGCGACAATAAGCGTAAAACGGGAACCTTGTTGGGTGGTAGTTTTCGCCCTTTCACCAAGTTAGGTTTAGCCAGAAAATATCCTTGGAAATATTCAAAACCCAAGGCCATACACATATCAAGTTCACCCTGGGTTTCAACTTTTTCAGCAATCAGTTTTACATTATAAAGTTCCAGTTTCGCCAACTGGTGACGCAAACCTTGTTCACCCAATGCCTGCACATCGAGTTTGACATACTTCACAAGTCGTAAGAGTGAGTGGTATTTTTCATTAAAAACAAAATCGTCTAATGCGAATTCAAAACCTTGATTAACATAATCTTCGACGGCGTGAATTACTTTTAACGTTGGCTCAACATCTTCCAATATTTCGAGCACAACTTTTGATTTCGGCAATGGAATGGGAAACTGTCCATCCAAAAAAGATTGTGTAATATTAACGAAACCTTTGGTATCAGCCAGGTACTTGGTCATATCCAACTCCATGAACGAGTTCAACATCACTTGGCTGGTTGCATAATCACCATCGACAACACCAGCGGTGTTGCTATTATCTCCTGTGCGATATAACAATTCGTAGCCAGTGACTTTTAGCTCTCTATCAAAAATCGGCTGACGAGCAACATAGCTATTATATTTTTCTTTGTCGGATGAGGCAGACTTCTTCTTTCGACTTGACATCACGACTTCTCTATTTGCTCAATAACTGCTTTCGACCATACGATCGCATTGAGATAAGCCTTTTGCATGGTAGCATCGCTTACTTTTTGATGTTTGGCGTTCTCCCAGTCGCCTTGTTCGAATGCAATCACACTGCCTAAGGTTGAACCAATGACCCCTTCATAATCCAATAGAAAACCTTTCATTTTGTCGGAGAGCCCCATTAATTCAATCGCTTTTTCCGTCGGCACTGCCAATAGCATTTCTAAACCCGAGAGTAGCCCCACTAAAAAATAACGACCGGATTTTTTCGAACCCATCTTACGTGCAATTAATTCACACATACGCGCTCGAATAAAAGCAACACGTAAAGGTTCATATTGGTTTCCGGTAACCATTTCCCCCACAATAGCAACCATTAGCCATTGTTTCAGTACATTCAAACCCAACAATCCTAACGCCTGCTGAGTAGACGAAACCTGCGACTCCAACTTGAACACAGGAGAGTTTATGTATTCGAGCAAACTGTTAGTAATGGATTGGTCCTGACTGAGTGCTTGGCGCACTTCAATAAAGTCAACGCTTGGGTTTTGTATTTTTGCCAATAATTGAACCCGATGTAATTTTTCTTTTGGCAAACTTTCCGCATCTTGTAGCGGCGGATGCAAATAGAAACTTCCCGTATACGATGTTAATTGACTAGATTGAAATAATTGAAACGCTGCTTCATCGTTGACATGACGCAACAGCTGTTTACTTGAAACCACTGCAATTCTCGCAGCAAGCATATTATCTTCGACTATCTCTTCATAATTTAGCACCGCTATTTTTGCCAATACGGCAATTGAGTTAGAGTTATCAATAAACCATTTCCCTGGCGCTGCGATTTGATATCCAAGACGCGACAACTCGGTAACCTGATCAACAGTCTCCCGGTCACTTGGTGTGTCGGGTAATAGCTCGATAATTAGTTGACGGCCATTGAGTGGCAAGGAGCGAGCATTTTTGCCCAGATAACGACTGAATGGCATCCAAAGTTTGGTATCGGCAAAAAGTTTAGGATAGGTTTGTTCATTAATTTTTTTAAATACTGATGGCGTGAGATCCGTTTTTTCATCCAAGCCATTTTGTTCTGAATAGTGTCCTTTAATAAATTTTAAAGCATAGGCACTAACCGTATTTTTATTTGAAAAAATAGGCACACGAACAAGGCGCAAACTGTGAATTTCACGGCTGCTATCACTCATTTATGCATGCTCCATATCAGTTAGTCCTAAAACGGATTACGTTAGCCCAGGTCATCAAATATTTACTCAAGCCTGTATCGACGTCTTAGCGGCCTAACTTTTCAATAAAAACGTTAATGGTTTCTGGTTTATTACATCTAAGTGATTGATTGATCAAGTTATGAGACTTATACTCAATCTCATAACCGAAGTTTAATCTATGATTGGAATTGTGAAGCACCATGTCAAATCAAAATACACCAAGTCCCGAATATCATAAAATCATTCTAAATTCTCTGGAAACTTTTGGTCTCTTCGCCATTGCATTTGCTACGGTGCTCGCCGCTTCTAGCGATGTGGCAATTATGGTCGAAAAAGGGCGAGTCACCTTAGCTGATTTATTATTGATGTTTATTTACTTGGAAGTACTGGCCATGGTTGGCCATTACTTTGAATCCGGCCAATTACCGGTGCGCTTTCCCTTATATATTGCAATTGTCGCTCTTGCGCGCTACTTGATTCTCGACATAAAAGCCATGGATGAATGGCGCATTCTTGCTGTATCGGGTGCAATTTTGTTTATCGCATTTTCAGTCTTAGTGATTCGATTTGGACACGTGCGCTTTCCTTATAAAGAAGTACTATTTAGAAAGCGTTTATTGCAGGAAAGAGCGCGCAAAGCACACGAGCAGGAAGGTAAAGATAGTAAATAATTTATTGGTTATAAATTGCACCAATACAACGAACGACGTCACTCTCAGAAGCCGTTAACTCATCAACCAAACAGGTTTCACCAATATAGGTACGCACAACGAATTGGTAACCATCGACTGTTAGGTTAACTCCCTCATCCGCCGCATGCACTTCATCAGCATCGACGTAATTAGCCAGCTCTTGTATTTCCGGAAAACGTTGTTGATCAGCAATTGCATATGCAAAACCGGTTTTGACTGCTTCGTGCGCCTGTACCATCGCGCGCATTTGCACTTCATTATTTAATCCAATGAGCTTGGGAATCGCGAACATTGAAATCAGCCCTAGGACTGCTAATACCATAAACGCTTCAACCCACGACATACCATAAAACTTATTCATCGGATTACCTCTACTACAATCATCCGCTTAGCGGCGTGATTTAAGTCATTCCAATGAGCATCCCATCTCAAAAAAAGTGCTTATTATTCACCTGTGTTAATTAACTATATCGAAAAATTAGCTTTTTACTTTAAGTATAAAACTGTTGAGGACGACACAACTTGGTTTATATCAAGCACATAAAAAGCTTATTTTGATGGGGCTGGATTTAATATTGGATCTAGATTTAAAAGTGCAGCAATTTTTTCAATGGATAGTTGAGAAAAATAGGGTATATGCCCAATCAACGGCAATGACAAGCGATCGCACAAGGTCGTCATAACTTCATTAGCGGAATGCATGTCTGGTTCAAGCACATTCGCCACCCATCCAATAATGGGAACTTGGCTGGCACGAATCGATTGCAAACTTAGTAAAGCATGATTTATACATCCCAAACGAAGTCCAACAACCAATATGACAGGCAAATTCAAATGTCTTACCAAATCAGAAACATCCTGCTCATGGTTCAATGGCGCCTTCCAGCCACCGACGCCTTCTACCACTACATAATCGCATGACGATGCCACTTGCTGATAACATTCGCTAATTTTGTTTAGAGAAATTGTTACACCAGTTTGTGCCGCCGCAATATTTGGTGACACTGGCGCTTGAAACATATAGGGACAAATCAATGCTAACGGAAAATTCACATTACTTTGGGATTGCAATAATTCAAGGTCAGTGGAATTTAAACCATTATTCGTTTGAACAGCACCCGATGCCACAGGCTTCATCCCAACAACTCGTTTTCCTGTTTGTGCCATACAATGAATGAGAGCTGCCGCAATAACTGTTTTGCCTGCGTCAGTATCCGTTCCTGTAATAAAAATGCCTGTCACACACATTGACCTGTTTCAATCGATAAAGCTTAGTCTATAGAAATGAATGTGAAATTACTAATAGCAAAGGACTGAGTTGCAAACAAAATCACTTAATTGAATTTTCAAAAATAAAAAAAGCCCTGGCGTGTGCGGCCAGGGCAGAGGAGTTTTAATAAACTACAGCACTAGGTGTAGCTGAGTTAATAATACAACCTGATGTATGAATTTACTATGCAAATAAAAAACATTTTACGATTAATTTACAATTACAAAACAATAAATTAAGAATTTCATGCAGCAAAAAACGCAAAAAAATATTTATTTTTTTGCTTTAAAATTTATATTAATTTGTGATGATTTTGTTAACTACTGCGACTAGCAAAACCAATTTTTTTAATTCGAATTTCCTAAGTTGTCCACCTAGCTTATCTGTTCTTCCGATACATAAGTAAAACACCAATCAATCCACTCACAATTCAACATGCGTGGATTGGCGTATAACTAGAAAAACGCTTAGGGATTAGTTTGGTTGACAAGTTAGTGAAAAAATTGACAACTGTATTAATTGAGCAGTAACTACAGCCTTAGTCTGAAGCAGTAATTTTAAAAACACTGGCTGAGCCAACGCCGCGAGGATCTGATGCCGCATGTACGCTAGCATCGCTTGAACGCCATAGAATGGCTTGCATATTACCGTAACGCCAACCAACTTTTTTAGTCTCATGCCCCAATGCTGTTAACTTGTCAAGTTCAGCAGAAGTTAAAGCATTTTCTTCATATTGAATTACATCAGGCAAATATTGATGATGAAAACGTCCATAAGCTACCCATGATTCGGGTAAATTACCGCGTGCATAATCCAATATGCCCAACAACACCATTGTGATAATGCGACTCCCTCCGGGTGTTCCCAGCACAGCTACACCCTGAGGACCCGATAAAAAGGTTGGACTCATGCTGGATAGGGGGCGTTTTCCAGGGGCGATTGCATTAGCTTCTGCACCGACCAAACCATAAGCATTCGGTGTCCCGGGTTTAGCTGAGAAATCATCCATTTCATCGTTCAACAATACCCCTGTACCGTCAGCTACAAATCCCGAGCCAAATGGAAAATTAATAGTTACGGTTGCAGAAACTCGATTTCCGTCTTGATCCAATATAGAAAAATGGGTGGTATGATAACTTTCTTTGGCACTTTCCACACCAGGTAACATGGCACTAGGCGTGGCCTTATCTGTACGAATGCCTGCACGTAAACCAGCAGCATATAAAGGGCTGGTTAATGATTTGACAGGAACTTTAACAAAATCAGGATCACCTAAATAAATAGCTCGATCACGGTAAGCACGGCGCATGGCTTCGACAATCAAATGCCGCTGTGTAATTTCATCCAGCTTTTCTAAATCATAGGCTTCGAGAATGTTCAAAATTGTCATTAGAGCCACACCACCAGATGAGGGTGGTGCCGCGGTGGTGATTTTAATGCCGTGATATTCACCTGTTACAGGCTTACGTTCTTTAACCTGATAATTTTTTAGATCTTTTAATGACCAGATACCGCCGGCTTTTTTTACTGTATTGACGAGTTTTTTCGCTACCTCGCCTTGATAAAAACCAGCACGACCTTTTTCAGCCAATAATTCCAATGTATAGGCTAAGTCCTTTTGCTTGATAACATGGCCTAGTGCTGGTACTTCTCCATCTTGCAAGAATAGCTCTGCACTATGTTTCCATTGTTGTAATACATCCTTACGAAAGCCGGCAAGACGCTGATAATGCGCGTCTACTTCAAAGCCACTTTTGGCCAATTCAATAGCTGGAGCCAAAGACTTAGCCAATGGCAAACGACCGTATTTTTTCGCCATATGCACTATTGCTGCTGGCACGCCAGGAATACCTGCCGCTAAAGCCCCATTCATGGACAAGCCAGGCACGACATCACCTTTTTTATCCAAATACATATCACGGTGACCGGCG
>JAOUJM010000401.1 GCA_029883265.1 Gammaproteobacteria bacterium | reverse complement strand
AATTTAAAAGCGATCAAGCAAGGTGATAAAGCTAAAGAATGCCAATATTGTTTTGAGGAGGTTATTGCTAAAACCTTATACAACATAACTCGTTCAAGTGCCCCATTTGACCCTGACTCACCATATTGGGTAATTAAAAATGCACTTGCTTTAGCTAAGGTGGTAGGTGTGCCTATAGAAGAAGTGGTAAACATAGTTGCACCTAAAAATGAATAGCGAGACAGCGGGTCTCGCTGATGAAACTGTTATGTGTTAGGTAAGCGATGCAATTCTTAGAGAGTAGCGTAATTGGGCTTAGAGCTGCGATATATCAATTTAGTAGTTCTGAGCACAACTTAGAATTTGTTGTGTTTCCAATGGTTCATATTGGTGATCCTTTGTATTATCAGCAGATACTGAAACAACTTGGTGCATGCGATAATGTGATTTTTGAGGGCGTTAAGTCAAAGAAAATATGGTTCCTAACTCAAAGCTATAAAATAGTTGCTAAGAGGAAGTCTCTAGGGTTGGTAACTCAAAACTCGGCTTTACGGCTGAAAGAGTTACCGCTAAATCTAATTCATGGTGATGTTTCAGAAGATAAATTTAATAAAGCTTGGAGTGAAATACCACTCTATTTTAGAATTCTAGTCTCGTTGCTCGCACCATTGTATGGTGTTTATAAATATCTTAGTGCATCACGCGAATCCTTGGCTCAGGGGCATACGTTGGATGATCTTAATACAATGGAAGACTTAAGTGATACAGATGCAGAAATTGCACTAAACAAAGTTATACTAGATGATCGTGATAGAGAACTAATTGCAACGATTGAGAAACACGTAAAACTCCATAGGAACAAGCAGGAGAAAACAGCAATTATTTATGGCGCAAAGCATATGCCTGCGGTCGTAACCGTTCTCACAACAAAATTTGGATATAGAGTAACAAATTCTGAATGGGTATCTGCAATTTAAAAAAAACACATAAAAATGAATAGCGAGACAGCGGGTCTCGCTGATGAAACTGTTATGTTTTTAAGAAGTAGTATGAAGGGTATCTATTTTTCGGTAGTGTATTTTTTGTTGGCTTCTTGTATGCACGGGCCCAACAATAGTGATGCTAGCAATGGCGTAAGCCAATTTGTCTTGAATGATGGGATTTCTATAGAGAGTCTCGGCGGACGTTGGGTTGCTTCATGTGTTGTTAGTGGTGAATATGAAAATTCATATGAGCAAAGATTCATAGATAATACTTTAAATGATGGAAACGTCACTTTCGGGAAGTATTTATATGTTGATTCAGACTGTACTCAGAGCCTCAGTGAAAAACGTAATGATAGCGGAGAGCTAATGATGTTGCCGTCGATGATAGGTATAGAGGTTACATATTCAGTCTTAGGGACATACACCACTATGGAAGGAATCCAGGCAAAAGTAATAGAAGTAGCTGGAATGATAGAGGGATCATCCCGAGTGGCATTTATTCGAGATGCTGATAATATATTTGTCGCTTACTCAAACGGCTCTAGTTTTAACTTTAACTATAGCGATCCATATGCTTTACAGTAAATTGAGCTTCAATTTGGGTCAAAACATAAAAATGAATAGCGAGACAGCGGGTCTCGCTGATGAAACTGTTATATCCCTTTTATTTATGGCTCTTGCTAAAGCGTACGCAATGTCGTACGATATAGAAGTTAGGAGGTGACCTATGTCTATATTGAAAGCAACTGAAGCTAGAGCGAATCTATATAATTTGATTGATGAAACCGCTGAATCTCATCAACCTATTGTAATTACAGGAAAAAGAAATAACGCTGTTCTGATTTCCGAAGAGGATTGGAACGCCATAAATGAAACACTACATTTAGTGTCTGTTCCTGGAATGAAAGAGTCTATCCAGGAAGGAATGAGTACGGATATCGATGATTGCTCCAAGGATTTGGATTGGTGACTTGGGAAATTTATTACACGAAACAGGCCCAAAAGGATGCTAAGAAGCTGAGTCAGTCTGGATTAAAGAAAAAAGCACAGGACTTATTAGCAATTATAACTGAAAACCCTTTTCAAAATCCTCCGCCATATGAAAAGTTGGTTGGAGATCTAAATGGGGCCTATTCGAGAAGAATCAATATTCAGCATCGGCTAGTTTATCAAGTCATTGAAGAAAAGAAGGCGGTCAAAATTCTTAGGATGTGGACGCACTACGAATGACGGGATATAAAAATGAATAGCGAGACAGCGGGTCTCGCTGATGAAACTGTTATGTGTAAGAGAAAAATATGAAGTTAACTTTTGATCCCGATAATTATCTAAAGCAGCAAGAGGTTTTTACAGGTGAAATGATTGCCCGTATAGCTGACCACCTTGAAGCTTCAGGGATTAAGGGCGAAGAATTAAAAGAACTTACCGGTAAAATTTCATTTGAAATTGGCTGTATGATAGACAATGTCAACGATATTGAATTCGATGGTGATGTAGCTTATCCCAACTTACTATTTACATCTGATAGTGATGAGCTAATTCATTTTGGTGGAAACTCCACAGTACACGAAATGGTGTATGGTATTCTAAATGCAATGTTTAAGAAAAACACATAAAAATGTATAACGAGACACGGGGTCTCGTTAATTCAACTGTTAGGCGTATAAAGAATCATGATCATCGCAGAAATGAAGTCCTTACTCGATTTGTTCGAGAGTAAAGTGCCAGACAAAGAGTCTAATCGTTTAGTTCGGAGGTTTTGCGATGAAAAAGAAAAATGGATTAAAGCGCACGGGCTGCACTCAACATTAAGAGATAGAAACCTCAAAGCCATTAAAGAGGGTGATAAGGCCAAAGAGTGCCAATATTGCTTTGAAGAGGTTATAGCGAAAACACTATTTAACCTCACGAAGTCGAGTGCACCGTTTGATCCAGATTCACCATATTGGATAATAAAAAATGCACTCATCTTGGCAAAAGAGGTTGGTGTGCAGGTAGAAGAAGTTGCAAACATCGTCGCGCCTAACACGTCGCTCCAGCCGACGCAAAAACCGCGCGGCTGAGCTGTAACGTTATAACTCATAAAATGAAACACGTAATCTTACTAATAATCGTAATGCTGGTGTCTGGATGCGAACAAAAGAAAACTATTGCAGTTACGCCGGAACAAGCCGTTTACGAAACATTTTTTCTGAAATCAGT
>JAOUJM010000137.1 GCA_029883265.1 Gammaproteobacteria bacterium | reverse complement strand
AAATGATTTGGCTGATAATGAAAACTTTGTATTTGCCGTGGGTGATTCTGGACACTTAAGCCAACCTCATTTAGCAGCCAAGGAAGTAGCCGCAAGTATGGCATTAACTGCATTGGGCGAACATCTCGCGACCGCTGTTGAACGTGTAGTGGATAAATATTTAGTTGATGTAAAAGCCACTTCGGAAAAAAGCAAACAAGAGCTAAAGACGAGGTTTTTAACCAATTTGGCACAAGATAACCATATATCTGAGCAGATTGTTGCTTATTATCAGAGTCAACAAGGAACAGTATACGCATTAGCAGTATTACCAATCAGCTTAATCGAATATGGTCTACGTGAAAGTTTAATTTCCCGGTCTACTGACATATTAGAAGAAATACTTATAGCCAGAGGTGATGCCGCAGCGCTGGCAAGGAAAAAGACGCTTGAGCGGCAACTTTGGCAGCGCTTTGCTTCTTCGAAGACGAAACAAGGCATGGATGCAGCAGCAGAGGCCTTGGCTAAATAATCATTCGCTTATAATTCAGAAACGGGAATATTTAAACTTGGCAAACTCGGACATGCTTGGCATACTTTAACGCATAAATACAAAAACTGGTTTTTGGTTTGTTTGAAAAAATACTATAACCGTCTGCTTTGACTCGGTCTCCTTCGTAACTAAGTGTGTGAATAAGCTCGCAATAATTTGTGAGTGGGGATGGTATTTCAGTTGAGGGAAGAAAAATGAATAATAAACAACGATTCGTGATTGCTCTATTGGCAGGTTTGCTGCCACTTGTTTTCTATATTCTTGTTGTCGATGTAGAATTTTTACAAGCATTGTATAAACAAGCGCAAAACGATCTTTCATCCAGTACCATGATGCTCGCCGGATACGGCCTCAAGCTTGTTTTGTGTTTGAGCTTAGGTGTCATCGGTGGATTTCTGTTTAAGCATGAGCTGCAGTCTGTCAGCCTTTTCCGCCAAAGCTTGTTGTTGCCCTTATTGTTTGTGTTCGGAAGTAGCCTCTGGCAAGTCAACAGCAATCGGGCTCATATGCATAATCCATCAATTGACCAGGCTCAATCAAAATCCTTTTTAAATGGTTTTTTAGCGCATTTTCCAGTGGCTGCGGTTGAGCCAAACAAAGCATTGGCTGCCGTGGTAGAGCCCGTTGCTGTGGTTGGCATGGTTGATCAAACACAGCTGCAAGCAATGGAGTTTGAGTTAGAAACAAAACAAACAAAAATTGATGAGTTAAATACCGATATATCTAGACTTGAACAAACCATAAGCGAGTTGCAACATTCACAACTGGCAGCTGAGAACGTTGCCAAATTCAAACTGGCAAAATTCGAAAGTGAGGTCAGTCGTTTGCAGGCCTTTGAGTCAAGTGCACGCGAACGAGCCACGCAACTTAACAAAGTACGAAATCATTACAAAAAGTTGAAAACAGATTTTTTGCAATATAAACAAACGCACGACGTAAAGGATAAAGAGAATGAGCTCATGCTAAAAGCCGCCGAGTTTCATATCGATCAGCTAACCGTACGCATTAATAGTTTAAATAGCCAAACAATTGTGGAAAAAACTCGAAAACAATCGCTAAGCACAGTAAGTATGAATACTGGCATGCAAGCAAAATCAATAAAGAATAAAGCGCAACTAGGCCTTGAGGCAGAGTTGGCTGCGCTTAATCGTAAATGGGCTGCCTACAATGAACGCCTATTTCCAGAGCTTGTGGATGAAGTGATTGAAGGGGTGTCATTGTATACCTTGGATACGGTAAGCAGTGAATGTGTCACTCGGTTTTTCGAAAATCAAATTGATAATGATTGTATTCGAACCTTGAGTCAAGCCGTTGAAGCGTTGAACAGAGTTATGCTTAATTTAACAGGTGATGCAAAAAATTATTTCACTGAGTTGCAGCAGATTACACAGAATGTGATTAGTGTTAACCGGCAAATGCAGTTGTTAGGTCAATCACGATTGACCAATCTGGACTAACATGGTTAGACCATTAGGAGAGACTCAGTCCGACATTTTTAAATTGTACTATCAAAGGTTCCCTGTTGCCTTTCGTTTTGGTAGTTTTCATGCGCTTTTGCGCGCGACGACAATTAAGCACTTGGTCAATAAACTTTATAGTGATTCAAAATTTACCCACCAAACCTATGAGCGTTTGAATCGCACCCGCTCCGTGCTGCGTCAGATTATTTGGTATGGCGTGGATAGCGAACAGGGTCGCCAGTCGATTGCGCATATGAATCGTTCCCATCAAAACTTAAACGTAAGCAATGAGGACTATTGTTATATATTAGGTTTATTTTTTCTTGAGCCTTTGCGTTGGAATCGCTGTTTTGATCAGAACAAAATGCAGTCGCAGGCTATTCAAGCCATTATCGATTTTTGGGTAAGCATTGGCGAACGCATGCATATCAATATTGCTATGCGAGACTATGCTCAATGGCAACACTTTCAACAGTCTTATGAAAATGAATTTTTATGCGCAAGTGAATATGCACATCAATTAGCTATTCAAACCTTGCAAGAGACACCACGCATGAGTGTGCCTATCGGTTTTCGCTATTGGGTGAAGCAAGCCTTGCTCGCCACCGCTGATCCCATTGTTCTGGATTGTTTAGCCTTGCCGCATTCACGTTTTCGCGGACATTGGATGGCGCAACTACTGGATAAGGGACGTATGATAACGGTAAATACACGTCTTCAGCCTCCAAAAGAATTGCATAGCTAGTGTTGCTTTAATCTTTGCTTAACCCAGCTTCGCTAAGTTGTCTCTATTTGCCAGCGAAATGCGATGTATCTTAAACCTTTAGTTCTAAAGAAGTTACTGGGGATTTTCTTGCTTTTTCATTCAAGCGTTGTGGCAGCGGAGATGATACAGCCCAGTCACATGCAAGTATTGCAAAACGGCAAAGAGAAAGACCTGTCGGTCGCCATTTCAAAATTCAAACAGGCAATGAAAAAGCAATCCAATAATAGTGCAGGCTATTATGAAATTTATCAGGCCTATATTGAACAAATCGGCGTTAAGCGAATTCGAGAGTTTTTACATGAGCAAAATCCAGCCTGTCATGGTATCGCCCATAGCTTGGGCAAAGTTATAGCTGAGAAAGCGTCAGATCTAAATAGTGGTATGCGTTTATGTAGTGATACCTGCACGTATGGTTGTGTGCACGGTGTGTTTAAAGTGTATTTCTCGCGCTTAGGTGAGGACTACCAAATTCACAATCATACGCATAAAACTCATAAGCCAATGAGTTTAAATAACTCAGCAATACAACAGTTTAGTCAAGATGTTAATCTAGCCTGTGAACATAGTGAGGCTATTGTCGAAGATTTCTTTAAAGGTAATTGTGCTCACGGTGTGGGGCATGCTGTGGCGAAAATTAGTGATAATGCCAAACAAGCGTCGGCTTTATGTAAGGTGTTTGCGCAAGCAGTGATGCAGTATTATTGCGAGACAGGTGTGTTTATGGAGTTGGCGTCTTTTTTAAAAGCTGAAGTTTACAAAGATGAGACACGTCGTTCACAAAAAACTAAACTAGCTTTGCCTTATTGCGAAGAAAATAGTTTTTATCCGTCGGCCTGTTTACGATTTTTGTTGCCGCGTAATCGCAGTCTTGGACAAATTACGCGCTATGGAAGTATTTGTGCTCAACAAAATCAGAAAATGAAACAACATTGTTTTAATGCGATGGGTTATCACTCCCGAACTTACGTGGCAAAGAATCCGGAAGAAATGCGGTATGTGTGTTCTTTAGCAAATTCTGCAGGAGCCCAACAAGCGTGCATTAGTGGTCTGGCATTTATGAAAAAGGGGCAACGTTTTCGCGGTGATATACAGCAAGCATGCGTGCATCTGCACTCTGAGGCGTTTGTAACTCTCTGTCGATCACAAAGCAAACATTATTACTACGATTTGGCAAACCAAAACTTTGCAGAAATTTTATAAACTCTCGTCAAGCCTTTCTATCGAATTGCAATTCAAAAACAGGTAATGGCAAGCTATGAATTCGTTCGCCAAAAAAAAACGAGTAATACGTACTTGAGGACGCCGCTAAAAATTAGTCTTGTGCAGAGAGTGGTGTCGATTTGATGATTGCCAAACAAAAGTTAGTTCTGGCTGCATGATACAAGCTTTAACATTGCTGCGGTTTATCAATTCAAGGGCCTTCTGAAACTAAATCACCGAGCAAACCGTGCGAGTTGGTTGAGTGAGGTTTCAATAATGAAGTCAAGTCAATAAATATTATTTCTGCTTAAGTATGGGTAGTGGCTTTGTTCTTTTGTCAGAAAAAGAATAGATGCAGTGGTAGACATTTAAGCAAATGTTGATGCGGCTTGAATGGTAGTCAGATGGAATGGGTTAAGTTCTTTATTTAGTTCTCGAAGATATTGTAGTTTTTTTCAAGCTTTTTGTTGTTGCTTGCCCTCGTTGAGGGTTTGATTTAGCAAATGTTGAATGCGTGAACAGGCATTGCAATTAATGGGGGCGAAAAAAACTGATTGTTAGTTAATTTCAATTTTTATTATAGTTTTGACGAATAGTTTTATTAGACCTGATTTGGATTGGCCTTGCTATTCAGGTTTGTTGCTATAGATGCCAAAATACCATAGCCAGATTAGGTAAAAGCAATTATATTTAGCAATAACAGAAATTCCTAATATTTTATAAAAACTGTGTGCTCAGTACTTGTATTTCCAAATGAGAATGATTATCATTTAGATAAGGGTGTGAATTTGTAAACATGGAGTCTGAAAAGTGAAAAATGTTATTAACTGTTTGATTTTATTATACCTAATAGGGATGGGGCAGGCCTGGGCCGCAGATAGCCTAGTTATATTCTCAGGTCGTAGTGACAAGTTTGTAAAACCAGTAGCAGAAGCATTTACTAAAGAAACAGGTATTAAAGTTACATTGCACTCGGCTAAATCCACTGCCCTATTGAATAAGTTAAAATTAGAAGGCGCACGTACGGAGGCTGATCTTTATTTGAGTAATGACGCGGGTAATTTGCAACGCGGTGCCGATCTTGGTTTGTTCCAGGCAATTCCTGCTGAGTTGACCAGTCTGGTTGGGAAAAATTATCGTTCCGAAAATAATTTATGGGTGGGATTGTCCGCACGGGCGCGAGTGTTAGTGGTGAATAAAAACAGCCCTTTTTATGGCAAAGTAAATTCAGTATTGGATTTAGCGAAACCAGAGTTAAGGGGCCATATCGCTGTTACCAATAGTACCAACGAAAGTTTCATTGCCGGTGTAACCGTATATCAAGAGCGTTTGGGTGATGCCAAAGTGAAATCTTGGTTGCAAAGCGTGAAAGCAAATGCAGAAAATAATATTTTCGACAAGCATAGCAAAATTGTTAAATCAGTTGCTCAGGGTCGGGTCGATGTGGGTTTAGTCAATCACTATTACATTTATCGTCATTTGGACAAAGAAGCGAATGCGCCTGTTGACATTGTGTTACCCGATCAAGCAGCAGATCAAATGGGTATTGCTTGGAATGTTGCCGGTGTCGCCATAAGTAAACATACCAAACAAAAACAAAACGCAATTAAATTTGTGCGATTTGTTTTGTCGAAAAAAGGTCAGAAAATATTTGCGGATGTGAACCGCGAATATCCAACACGTAGTGGGATCGAAGTTGTTAAAGAAATTCCTAAACCAAGTACGATGAAAGTCGCTGATGTAGCCATGGGGAAACTGGGTAAAAAACGTAATGCCACGGTCGATTTATTGCAATCAGTGGATATGCCTTAATGAGTAACAATATTATTAATGACTTCTATTAGTGTAGCGATGAGTAATCGTCGCCCAAGCAAGCTGGTACTCGTTGCTGGGTTAATTGTTTTATGCGCTGTAATTCCTTTGCTGTTTGTTATGCAAAGCAGTGCGCAGCTTAGTACTGAGCAATGGCTGAACTTGTGGCATGGGCGTTTACCTAGATTACTTAGCAATACATTGGTGCTTGCGGCGATTGTTGCATTATTGAGTTTTGTACTCGGCGTGAGTAGTGCTTGGCTAATTGCTCGTTGGCAGTTTAAAGGCCGCATACTGGCGCTGTGGTTGATGGTATTGCCACTTACAATTCCCACTTATGTGTTTGCATATATTTATACGATAGCCATGGAACCCGATGGTTGGTTAGGTCTCACATGGGTTTGGTTATTCCCCGAATCATGGCGTATTCCTGATATTTATGGTTTAGGCGGCGCGGCGATTATCCTGGCTTTAGCGGGTTTCTCCTATGTGTTTTTATTGGTATATGCGGCCCTATCCCGTTCCACCAACAGTCTAGAGGAAGCAGCGCGTTTACAAGGTTACACGGGTTGGCAAGTGTTTCGTCGGGTTAATCTACCCTTACTGCGTCCGGCCATCGCTGCGGGCTTAGCATTAATTGTTTTGCATACTTTATCGGATTTTGGCGCCGTATCCATGTTGCGCTATCAAACTTTTACCTTAGCCATTTACACCCAAATGAGTGGGCGTATGGATTATCAGGCAGCCGCGGGCTTGAGTTTGGTTTTGGTTTTTTTAAGTTTGTCATTTTTGGTGATTGAACGTTTTTTTCGTAAACGCCAACGTTACTATAGTGGTGCACAATCGTCGTTGGTGCAGCGTCGAGTTGCGACTTCGAAACAGCAAATGTTGATTTGGATTTATCTAGGTTTTATTGCCCTGTTTAGTTTTGGTTTGCCTTTGTTGTGGATGCTGCAGTGGTCGTGGGTGGCATTGAGCGAATCCTTATTAGGCCTGGAGTTTTGGACGTATGCATTTAACTCTGGTGTGATAGCGTTTAGCGCGGCCAGCATTGCTTTGTTATTAGCCTTTCCTTTGGCGTTCTATCACAGTCGTAGTCATAGTAAACTCAGTGAATCCTTTATTCATTTGTCCAGTGTTGGTTTTGTACTGCCTGGACCTGTCATCGCATTAGGCGTTTTGAGTTTTATTCTGGCGCAAATGCCAGTGGTCTATGGCAGTCTTGCCGCCTTAATTATTGCAATTGTGATTCGTTTTTTGCCCTTGGCCATACAAGCGCAGGAATCTGTTTTGCAACAATTGACACCCTCCGTGGTGCAAGCCGGAAGAATGCTAGGTGCAGGTCCATGGGAAAATTTTTATCGTGTAATTGTTCCTGTCATGCGAAGTGGACTTGCGACCGCGTGGGTGTTGGTATTCATTGATGCGCTGAAAGAATTGCCAGCGACGTTAATTCTTCGCCCTACTGGCTTTGATACCTTGCCTGTGCGCATATGGATTGAAGCCAGTGAAGAAATGCTAGAGTTGGCCGCGCCCGCCGCATTGATTATTGTTGTCGGCACCTTACCCGCGATTTATATTATGATGCGTAACACCTTAACAACCAGGCAATAATGGCACGCATAGATATAGTTATTGCTGTTATGGTGTTGTGTTGAGATTCAAAAAATTTCAGTCACGATAGAAATGATTTTAAAATTAATTTTTATAAGCTGAAAATGTGAAAGTTTGTTCTATTTGCATGTTAAAGCAATTTTCCCATGCTGATTCGTTCTTCGGTACTAAATCCCAAGGCTTGGTAAAACTTTACGGCGTTTGCATTGCTTGCACGAACTTGCAGATTGATTTTAACGCAGCGCATGGATTTGAGTTCAGCGAGCGCGTGCGCCACTAAAGCGCGGCCAATGCCTTGACGACGCTGTTGTGGGTGCACGGCCACCGTATATAACCAACCACGATGACCGTCGTAGCCAGCCATGCAGGCACCAACTAATTCATTGTTTTGATGAGCCACAAACACTAGGTCGTCGTGTTGTAATTTCTCAGCGATAACCAAATCGGGGCGATTGTGTGCAGGTTCGTCGGGAAAGGTTTGTTTCCAAAAATTGGTGAGCGCTTGGAAATCAGTTTGCTCAAATTTTCGGATTTGCATTTCACTACTCATCGATTATGACTTCCTTGGTTTTTTAACAATAGTATCGTTCAGTGTACCCTTCAGTCCTGGCACGATTGGACAAATTTTTTCCCACATATGTTCGGCAAAACCGACGCCGACTTCATCATAATAACTATAGACAAAATCTGCGCCCGCTTTAATAACAAGATCGGTTTCTTCATGGTATAACACGGTTGCGCCAATTAAGCCTTGGTAATTGGCTTGGCGTAATTGTTTCGCTGCAATTGTGTTCGCCTCAATGTCAGGCATAGCGAGTAAAATAGCGTGTAAATTTGAACATTCTAAACCATCCCATAATGCCTGATCCTCTGCGTCTGCAAAAACCACGCGTCGCCCTTTTTTACGATGTTGTTCAACTTTGCCTGGGTCAGAGTCCATGCCTATGGCGCGTTGATTACGGTGGATGAAAAAATCATAGGCGCCGGTGCCAACTCGGCCCATCCCCATGATCAAAATGCTGGAGTTGCCCAAGTTGACGGGCCTATCGTCTGGATGGCGTTGCACGGATTCGAAATGTTGCAACCAAGGTCCGAAACGTAAATTAAGTGAATGAGCAGCGCGATTCAATGGTGCAGATATAATAAATGAAATGGCGACGGCTACGGCAATCATGACCAACATATCCTGTTGTAGTAAGCCTTGATTTACGCCTAAGTGCGCGACGATTAATCCAAATTCGCTATAGGTGGCCAAGCTTAATGCGGCGAGAAATGAAGTACGGGCTCGCAGCTTGAAAACCAAAAATATAAAAAAGAATAAAATAGCTTTAAACGGGAGTAATAAAATTAATAGTCCAGAAAGTAGCAAAGTGTCAACAGATGGCAAACCGGACATGCCGATTTGTAAAAAGAAGCCTATTAAAAATAACTCCTTTAAACTCCAGAGCGTTTTTGATAGCTCGGATGCGCGTTCATGACCAGCGAGCAATAAGCCCATGGCTAAAGCACCCAACTCAGAACTCAAGCCAAGGTAGTCAAAACCAGCGCCGCCGACGACTAAAGCCAATAACAAACCAAATAATAATAATAACTCGCCATGACCACAAAGCTTCATTAAATAGAAAAATAATGGACGGAGCAATGGTAAAGCAAAAATAGCAAAAGCATAGATTGAGGGACTATCATTACCGGTACTGCTTAGCAAGGCCACAGCCACCAGATCTTGAACAATGAGAATACCGATGGCAACCCGTCCATGGAATGCCCGTAATTCGCGCTTGGCCTCTAAAACTTTTGCCGCCACTACCGTACTGGAAAAAGAAAGTGCAATCGCGACGATAACTGCCGTTCGAAAATCAAGTTCCCGTAGAAATGTAAGTAAAACGACAAAAACCACGCTGGTGATGAATAAGTGCAGTAATGAGCCAGCAAGAACTTCTGGCCTCACTAAGCTTTTCAAGCGCAGCTTTAAACCAACACTGAAAAGCAATAACAAAACCCCGAGGTGTGAGATATGGGTTAATGTTTCTTTTCCATCGACGGCAAAACTGCTTAATAAAAAACCCGCCGCTAAATAACCAACCAAAGGGGGTAATGCGATTTGTTTAACTGCTAAACCGGCAACAAAGGCAATTGAGATCCAGATTATTTCCATAGGTCTAATACGTTCGGCATGGCGTTAATTTTCTGAATAGTGTTTTGATATGTATTCCTAACGAGATCAACTTGTTAGTATGTATTCTATAACAGTTGAGTGTCAGGATGCGACCTATGCTGGCCTGTTTGCATAAAACATTTTCCCAAGGCTAATTAAGCTCGATGAGTGTGTGGAACCAATTGATTACTGGTTGCCACTTGAAAAAAAGTGAATTTATTTCCGATTCGCGTGTTAAACCTTAAATAATTAACGCTGCACGCTAGGGTGATTGAAGTTTGACCGCGAATCAGTTTTTAGCTTTAGCTATTTGTTTTTCTGTTTTTGCACATGCAATTGTATTTTTGTTGACACCAAAGCCTATGCTTCGGCTCGAAATAAAAGCTATGCATCAAATATTAGATGTGCAGCTACTACCGTCTCCACTTCAGCCTGATGTCAAGCGAGTGAAAACAAAAGAGAAAAAAGCTAATGCTATTGTGAAGCATTCAGTGCTAATGCCATCACTTGTTACGCCTGATTCTGTAAATAATGTGGAGGCTGCGCCATCGCCAACGACTAATCTTGATCCGCGGCAAATTATCGCGGACTCGCTGAATTTTGTTTACCAACAATATAGCGACTTACCGGCGTCATTTTCTGCTTCCCGCTTTGGAATGGACATTAATGCTCGTCTTGCTGATTCTAATCTAAAAAATCGTGGCGCTGTGACAGCGTTTGTCGATCCTTTGGCTGAAAATATTTTTAGCGTTAATTTTTTAAATGGTAAAAAATACTGTGCTCGATCGCGCCAAAGTGAAGCGAATCGGGATTTAGATCATGCAAAATGGCTTATTGATTTTACATCGTGTGCTGAATAAATCTGTGATCAACAAACATAGAACCTAATATTGCGATATTTGTTTTTTCTGTGAAATCTAGTGGAGTAATGCTGTTTGGCAGCGGCATAATAATAATGTTTAACTAATGCCTGCTCGTACAAATACAGATATGGAAGCAGCCTGCTGCTTCTATGGGGTTTTCCGTCTGTTATATTTTATAAAATGAGGGTTGCGATACAGTGCAAAATTATGCTTGCCTTGACCGAAGGCTTGTGACCACTAATTAGCGTTAGGAAGCTATTTAGCCTTTATGAAAAAGGTTTTATTAAAAACCACTGCTGAACCACAGAAGCATTACTTGGCTTTTATGAAACTCCCGGTTATCATTCAGCTTCGACGCTAAATCCACTGGGAGAGTCCCCGTTTTTTTGGGGCACCGAAGGCGCAACTGCCCGGAATCGCTCAGGTCACAGGACCGGTGGAGGATGTTGACTCTGGAGAGCGGTGATTGAAATCACCCACCGAAGGGGAGGAGTCGGTTCTAACTGGCTCTAAACTCTCAGGTTTTTGGACAGAGGGGTGTTAAACGCAAACGCTAGTGGTTTGCATCCACTTAACACCGAGGTCAACATGAGCAAACAAACACCTTTATATGCAGCGCATTTACGAGCACAGGGCAAAATTGTCGATTTTGCTGGTTGGCAAATGCCAATTCACTACGGCTCTCAAATTGAAGAACACCACCAAGTGCGCCAGGACGCCGGTATGTTTGACGTATCTCATATGACGATTGTTGATATGCGCGGCGCCAATACCAAAGCTTTTTTGCAAAATTTATTCGCCAATGACGTGGCTAAGCTCACACAACCAGGCAAAGCGCTGTATAGCTGTATGTGTAATGAAAAAGGCGGCGTGATCGACGATTTAATTGTCTATTATTGTCAAGATGATTGGTATCGCACTGTGGTGAATGCCGCTACACGTGATAAAGACTTGGCCTGGATACAGCAACATGCAAAAAACTTTGATGTTGAAATTATTGAACGTGATGATTTAGCAATGATTGCCGTTCAGGGACCGAATGCGCGTAACAAAGCCACGCAAGTTTTTAATCAAGAGCAAGCTCACGCGGCGCAAGCCTTGAAGCCTTTTTTCGCGGCAGTGGTTGGTGATTGGTTTATTGCACGCACTGGTTATACTGGAGAGGATGGATTTGAAGTAATGCTGCCACAGGATGAGGCAGAAAAATTTTGGCAGGCCTTATTGGATGCAGGCGTAAAACCAAGTGGCTTAGGCGCACGCGACACCTTACGTCTAGAAGCCGGAATGAATTTATATGGCACCGATATGGATGAAAATATCACGCCGTTGGAAGCAGGTCTGGCCTGGACGGTCGCCTGGGAGCCTGCCGATCGTGATTTTATTGGACGTGCAGTACTGGATGCGCAGCGTGGAAATACTAAAAGCAAATTTGTTGGTTTAGTATTAGAAGGCAAAGGGGTGTTGCGCAATCACCAAAAAATTATTGTCGAGGGTATAGGCGAAGGTGAGGTTACTAGTGGTAGTTTTTCTCCCACCTTAGGACAAGCTATCGCTTTTGCTCGTGTACCTAGTGAAACCCGAGAACATTGTTTTGTCGATATACGTGGTAAACAAGTGCCCGCTCGTGTGGTTAAACCCATGTTTGTGCGCAATGGCCAGTCTTGTTTATCCTAACTACTCAAAAGGAGTCCAACATGAGTGATGTACCTTCAAATTTAAAATACAGCAAGTCGCATGAGTGGATCGAGGTCAGCGATGACATCGTTACCATTGGCATTTCTGATCATGCTCAGGATTTGTTAGGCGATTTGGTTTATGTAGAGTTACCCGAAGTCGGAAACGAAATTAATGCCGGCGATGCATGTGCCGTGGTTGAATCCGTAAAAGCAGCTTCCGATGTATACACACCCTTATCCGGTGAAATTATTGAAGTGAATGATGCCTTGGCTGACAACCCAGAGTTGATCAATCAGAGTCCTTATGGCGATGGTTGGATTTATAAATTAAGACTGAGTGAAGTTGCTGAGTTAGATGATTTGCTTGATGCCGATGCTTATACGGCATTGGCAGCGGAAGAAGAACATTAAAAGGTAGAGTTAT
>JAOUJM010000006.1 GCA_029883265.1 Gammaproteobacteria bacterium | reverse complement strand
GCCTTAAAGAGCGTTGGGCCGCAGCTGATGGCGCCATGGAATCTCAAATCGAAACTTTAAAAGTTGCATTTCTATTTGAGACCTATATGAAAAGTGGTGCGTCAGAATCAGTAGAAAAAGAATTTAGTGATGCCTTGAAGGATTTTAAGTCTACCGTGAGTGAGTTGCCTGATGTGAAATTATTTCGTCGTACCAATGCTAAAGGTGAATTTTCTGGTGCGAGTTATGCGCAGAATATTAAAAAATTCATCGGTCCAGTGGAGCAAGGATACAGAAAAGTTATTATTGACTACAAAACCATGTATCAAAATAAAGAAAACTATAAAGTTGCAGCCAAGGAGTTTTTAGAATTTATTGGTGAGTTAGAAGAAGTGGGAGACAGTAAAGTGGAAGGTGCTGTTGAAGCTGTGCAGTCTACAGTGAACAGTGCGGAAACAATGATTGTTGTAGTGTCCTTGGTTTCAATTGTTGTGGCCATAAGTGCGACACTTATGTTACTAAAGATTATTGTTGGTGGGATCAAACAAACTATTGTGGCAGCACAAAGTGTAGCTGAAGGCGATCTAACTGTCGAAGTGCAACGCATGTCGAACGATGAGCTAGGTGACATGATGGAGTCCATGCAAACCTTGGTGAATCGTTTGCGCGAAATCACCTCTGAGGTGGCAGGCTCCGCAAATTTAGTGGCGACTGCGGCTGAACAAGTCAGTTCTTCCTCTACCGCTTTGAGTCAAGGTTCTTCTGAACAGGCAGCAAGTGTTGAAGAGACTAGCGCATCTTTAGAGGAAATGAGTTCATCGATTAATTTAAATACAGATAATGCAAAAAACACTAATAACATTGCACAAACAACAGCCGATCAAGCTGATCAAGGCGGTGTTGCTATTCGCGAGACTGTTGATGCAATGAAAGTGATTTCAGAGAAAATTTCACTGATCGAAGATATTGCCTATAAAACGAATTTGTTAGCCTTAAATGCAGCAATCGAAGCCGCGCGCGCAGGCGAGCATGGCAAAGGTTTTGCCGTGGTTGCTGACGAAGTACGTAAGCTTGCAGAGCGCAGCCAAACAGCGGCGCAAGAAATTAGTGAGCAGGCCGCGAATAGCGTGGCTGTTGCGGAAAAAGCCGGTGAATTATTCGAAGTCATGTTGCCGAATGTGAAAAAGACCTCATCTTTGGTTGAGGAAATTCGTTACGCTTCAGAAGAACAGTCGGCAGGTGTGGAGCAAGTGAATTCTGCAGTATCACAGCTTGATAAAGTGGCGCAACAAACGGCAGCATCTTCTGAACAGTTAGCCGCGACATCAGAAGAAATGAAAGGTCATGCTGAAAATTTGCAGCGCGCCATGGCATTCTTTCGCTTGCAATAGTGATTTAACCAGGTTGCATAGTGCTGTTGTGAGTGGCTTGTTGTTTTGCATCTTGAGTCGTGCTTTGAATAGGACCAATTTGCTTTACCAGTACTGTGGCAGTGCCATTATCCAAAACACCAAGTTTAGTTGCTGCTGCATAAGATAGATCGATAATGCGGTCTTCGATAAATGGTCCACGATCATTGACTCTGACGATTGCCTTGCGCCCATTTTCTAGATTTGTGACTTCAACATAACAAGGAATTGGCAAGGTTTTGTGGGCCGCTGTCATTTCATACATATTATAAATTTCACGATTCGAGGTAAGTCGACCATGAAATTTATTGCCATACCACGATGCTTTTCCTACTTCACGGTAGTTTTCGTTACTGTTCAATAAGTGGTAACGCACACCTTTGATTTCATAAGACGAGGGATTGCCATAACGACTCAATGGCTCAATGGTTGGAATTGCATCTTCGATTTGTTCGGGATCTAGAAAAAGCTTAGGTGCGGAATCAGCGCCGCTATCATCAGGGATATGTGTGCAAGCGCTGATAAAAAATAGGCCTAGAATTGAAATTAACAAACGAAAATGAAACATCTGTCGACAATCCCATTAGTTAATATTCGCCATGCTGCCACGCGACTTGCGAATTTCTTCGGCTAGCTGAAATACGGCCATGGCGTATAAGGCGCTATGATTATAACGTGTTATGACATAAAAATTATTCAAGCCAATCCAGAATTCGTGACCGTCTTGTTGTTCTAGTTTAATCAGTGCGCCTTTTTGGTCAAGCTCTAGATCCATATTGGTAATCGCAACACCAAACTGACCGGCGTCGCGTAGCGCCACTTTGGGTTTTAAGCCCTTTTGAACAAAATGACGATACTTTTTGCCCTTCACTTTCACTTGCATAGTCACCGATTTGCCAGTTTCCCAGCCATGACGTTTGAAATAATTTGCAACACTACCAATCGCATCGTCCACACTGTGTACTAAGTCGCGTTTACCGTCACCGTCAAAATCGATTGCATAGGCCCGATAACTGCTGGGCATGAACTGCGGCCATCCTATCGCACCAGCGTATGAGCCGGTCATGCTGAGTGGATCAATTTTTTCTCGTTTCATCATGGCAAGAAATTCCCGCAATTCTTTACCAAAAAACTTGCTGCGTTTGGGATAGTCGACAGTGAGGGTTGTTAGCGCATCTACGACGCGATACCCACCCGTACGGCTACCATAACGAGTTTCAACACCGATAATGCTGACAATAATCTCTGGTGCGACACCGTATTCTTTCTCTGCACGTTTTAAAACGGCTTCATGCTCTTGCCAGAAAGCGACACCCATTTGAATGCGGTCTTCCTTGAGGAAAATATTGCGGTAACGGTGCCATGGCAAAGCTTCTGCCGGGCGTTGCATGCGGGCTATTATTTCTTTATCGGTTTTCACTTGGTCAAAAATATTTTTTAGCTCGCCGAGGCTATAGCCATGATTGTCGACCAATTCCTTAATAATTGGTTTTAAGCGTGGGTGTTTATATAGTTTGCCATCGGCCATGGGTGTATTGGCGCAGCCCAGTGTCAATAGAATTAACCAGGCGAAAAATAGAGTACGTAGCATTAATTGATTCATAACAGGTATGTCCTAGCTAGGTAAAAGTTTACGATGAGTATGAATAGACATTAATACTCCAAAGGCTGCCATTAATGTCACCATTGAGGTGCCGCCATAACTGACGAGAGGGAGCGGTACACCAACGACAGGCAGAAGGCCGCTGACCATGCCGATATTAACGAATACATAGACCAAAAAGGTTAGAACCAAACTGCCCGCTAATAACCGCGTGTATGTGTCTTGTGCTTGATAAGCAATACGTAATCCGCGCATAACAATATAGGAAAAAATGGAAAGCAAAAATAATATTCCAATCAACCCAAATTCTTCAGCGAAAACTGCAAAAATGAAATCCGTTGAACGTTCGGGTAAAAAATCTAATTGTGACTGGGTGCCATTAAGCCAGCCTTTTCCGTAAATGCCGCCTGAGCCAATTGCGATTTTTGATTGGATAATGTGGTAGCCGGAACCAAGTGGATCGTTTTCTGGGCTTAAGAATGTAAGAACCCGCTGGCGCTGATAATCATGCATCAAATAAAACCAGGCGACAGGCGCACTAGCCGCCATCAAAATTCCAGCGGTACCGATTAACCACCAACTAATGCCAGTAAGTAGTAGTACGATCGCACCCGCACTGCCCACTAGTAGCGATGTGCCAAGATCGGGTTGTTTCATAATGAGTGTAACAGGTACTACAATAATACTGAGCGCAACTAATATTCGTAAAAATGATGGAGGCATGGCTTTTTCAGATAAATACCAGGCGACCATCATCGGCACAGCGATTTTCATTAACTCGGATGGTTGAAAACGAAATAGGCCTAGGTCAAGCCAACGCTGCGCGCCTTTACCGACATCACCAAATAACAAAACTGCAAGTAATAAAACGATACCTAGGCTAAACACCCAAGGTGTCCAGAACTCCAAGTGATGCGGCGGAATTTGTGCGATTAATAACATGACCATAAAGGCCATGGTCAAGCGTAACACTTGGCGGCCAATCGTGCCGAGATCCTGACCGCTGGCACTATAAAGAATAAACAAACCCACAACAGATAATACTAATAATCCCGCGAACAAAGGCCAGTCTAGATGGAAGCCTCGTACTATGCCCATCATTGATTTTGATTGGCGACGATCAACCCAGGGGGAATATTGACGAGAGCTATTAAAACTCATGTGCGCGATCCTTGAATGTAAGCATCTAACACTTTACGCGCGATAGGCGCCGCTACTCCACCACCACTGCCACCATTTTCCACAATCACCGATACGGCTATGGTTGGATTTCTTGCGGGTGCAAAGGCAACAAACAATGCGTGATCGCGCAAATGTAATTCCACTTCTTCTTTGATATAGCGTTCATTTTGTTTAATACCAAAGACCTGGGCGGTACCGGTTTTACCGGCAATTATATAGGACGAGTCTTCACCAATACGACGGGCTGATCCGCGGGCACTATGCACCACTTTGATCATCGAGTCGATAACATAATCCCAATTGGATTTTTTAATCACGGGAACTGTGCCGGCTACTGAGAAAGGTAAATATTCTTTTTCATTACTGTCGCTATTTTGTAATGCCATAGCCAAGCGTGGTTCGATGTGTAGTCCATTATTAGCTAAAATTGCGGTGCCGACGGCTAGTTGTAACGGCGAAGCAAGGTTAAAGCCTTGGCCGATGCCTGTGATGAGGGTTTCGCCTGGGTACCACATTTCTCGTTTTGCCCGGCGTTTCCATTCGCGTGAAGGTGACAGTCCGCGGGTTTCGCCGAGTATATCGATGCCAGTGTATTCACCAAAACCAAAATGTCGCATAAAAGCAGATATACGATCGATACCGAGATTCAATGCGAGATCATAAAAATAGACATCACAAGATTCACGAATAGCGCCACGCAATGTCACCTCCTCGCCATGTCCATCCCGTTTCCAGTCTCGATAGCGACGTTCATCATTTTTTAACATATACCAGCCTGGACAGGCGATAGTGGAACCGCCATGAATAACATCATATTCAAGTCCGGCTAAACCAATGAATGGCTTCAGGGTGGAGCCCGGTGGATAACGACCTTTGATTGCGCGATTGAACAAAGGCTGCTGAGTTGAAGTTGCTAAGGCGGTATAGGCCGCTGTTTCGATTCCATTAACAAAAGGATTGGGGTCAAAACCTGGCATACTCGCCAGTGCGATTACTCCACCTGTGCGAGGATCAATCGCAACTATTGCGCCGCGGTTTTCTCCTAAGGCGGCTTCTGCCGCTGCTTGCACGGCTATGTCCAAATGTAAAAATAAATCTTTTCCTGGGATTGGTCGTTGTTCTTCGAGCACACGAATCACCCGTCCTTGTGCACTGGTTTCTACACGTTTAAAACCGACTTCGCCATGTAAAATAGTTTCGTAGGAGCGCTCGACCCCGTTTTTGCCAACATGGGTTGTGCCGTTATAGCTCGCTGAATCCAGTTTTTTCAATTCGGCTTCATTGATTCGACCGACATAACCTAGTGCATGAACTGCAAGTTTTCCGTGGGGATAGTGGCGCATGAGTCGCGCAGCAATATCGACACCGGGAAAGCGGTGGCGTCGTGCAGAAAAGCGAGCAACTTCTTCTTCAGTTAAACGATAACGTAAAGGTACGGCTTTAAATTTTGATGTTTGATTTCGCAGTTTTTCGAAGCGTTGAATATCCTCGTCACTAAGCTCAATAATGGCTCGGAGCTCAGTTATTATTAAATCCATATCTTCGATTTTCTCGGGTATTAATTCCAAAGTGAATGATGGAAGATTCTGTGCCAATATCACACCGTTACGGTCATAGATCAAACCCCGAGTAGGAGGTATGGGAACTAAGCTGACTCGATTGTTTTGCGATAAGGTGGTGTAGTGCTGGTGACTGAATATTTGCAAATATACCATACGCGAAACCAGCACGATGATGAGAATCACGGTTATCGCAAAAAAGAAAATAATGCGCGAACTGAATAATTGAGTTTCACGTAAATGATCTTTTAAAGTAACTCGTGTATCAAACTGTGCCATGCTCAGCTTACCCGGAATTTGCGCCGTATATCACGCAACAATAAAAATACCCAAGGCCATAAAATAGCACTGATAAAAGACGACACCCAATATGCCCAGGAGTCTGGTGCTTGGCCGATAATGCCACGAACCCATGCAAGCAATAACTGACATAAGGCAATTAAAACTAAAATACTCAAGGCTTGTTGCCATAACGGGTAAACGCGAATTTGTTTGTGTAGTTTTACGGTGACAAAGGCGATGACAGCGTAGGCCAAAGCGTGTTGCCCAAGTAAATTGCCTTCCAATACATCAACCACTAATCCTACCGACCAACCCACGCCAACATTGACGCGAGTGGGTAAGGCTAGGCACCAATAAATAAGCACCAAAGGTACCCATTCTGGGCGCACGAAAACTAACCAACTTGGCAGGGGGATCACGCTGAGGAGTAAGGCGAACAAAAAAGTGAGGATGATGACACTCGTACCTTGGCGTTTAGCTTCACTCATTGCTGCAGCTCCGGTAATTGCTTGCGTGCATGACCTTTCGCATCGGTGGCTATAGCTTCATCGTGTTCATGTTCCGCCTGCCAAACGATTAATACTTCACGACTACGATCCAATTGAGCTTTGGGTTTGGCTTTGACAACCGCATAAGGTTGGCTGGGATCGGGCGTGACTTCTGTCACTTCTGCTACAGGATAACCCACCGGAAAAACACCACCCAAGCCCGAGCTAACTAATACATCACCGACTCGAATATCTGCATTATTAGGGATATGTAACAAATCCAATTTATCCATACTGCCCGTGCCAGCCGCAATTGCACGTAATCCCGTACGGTTTACTTGGACTGGGATAGCATGCGATGGATCGGTAATTAACATGGCCGTACTTGAAATAGGTGTTACATAAATCGTTTGCCCATAGACGCCATCAGCATCGAGCAGTGGCTGACCTTCATGCACATTATGTCGAGAGCCCTTATTGATTAACACTTTGTGGCTGAAAGGATCAAGGTCGATTGCAAATAGTTCAGCAGCAAGTACTTTATCGCCTATTTGTTGTGAGGCATCCAATAATTTACGCAAACGCATATTTTCTATTTCCAAAGAAATGAATTTCTGCATTTGTGCTTTTAAAAAAGTGTTCTGTGAGTTTAATTCTCCTTTTTGCGCGAGTAACTCCTCACGCGAAATCATATTATCTCCCATCCATGTGCCGGCAGAGAAAGGTAAATTGACGAAATAGTGAACAGGGTAAATTAAAATCGACATGGCCGAGCGCAGGCCATCTAAATAATGATGTCTGTGATCCATGGTCATCATGGCTGCTGACAAAGCGATTAGGATTGCCAATCGAATACCTGCAGCTTGTCCGTATGCAAACAGCGGCTTAATAACACTTCTCCAACATACATATTGGCTTTGAGCTAAGAATACGATTGCTCTGCTGATACCTCAATTTTGAGTTGATGGTTTTAATTAAAGAACAAACCGAGTATTCAATAAGAGGGTACCAGCTAATAACAGCTTATCGACGCTCATTGGCTGCAAGTTTACTGCCGAGCTATAGGGTCTGAAAAAAGACCCCGGTTTTTATTCGACGGCAAAGACCTCGCCGCCGTGCTCATCAATCATTTCCATCGCTCGACCGCCACCTCTGGCTACGCAGGTTAGTGGGTCCTCAGCAACAATAACGGGTAGGCCGGTTTCTTCCATAAACAAACGATCCAGATCACGCAATAAAGCACCGCCTCCGGTTAAAACCATGCCACGTTCAGCGACATCTGAACCAAGTTCTGGTGGCGTTTGTTCGAGTGCAGATTTAACCGCGCTGACGATGCCTGCGAGTGGTTCTTGCAAGGCTTCTAATATTTCGTTGCTGTTTAAAGTGAAGCTACGTGGCACACCTTCGGCCAAATTTCGACCACGAACTTCGATTTCTCTTACTTCGTCTGCAGGATAAGCGGTACCGATTTCTTGTTTAATGCGTTCCGCCGTGGCATCACCAATCAAGGTGCCATAATTTCGGCGTACATAGCTGATAATGGCTTCGTCAAAACGGTCACCGCCAATGCGTACGGATTCTGAATATACAATACCGTTAAGTGACATAACCGCGACTTCTGTTGTGCCGCCACCAATATCAACCACCATGGAACCACTGGCCTCGCCAATAGGCATGCCTGCGCCAATAGCCGCGGCCATCGGTTCTTCAATTAAATAAACTTCACGTGCACCGGCCCCGGCCGCCGATTCTTTTATTGCGCGACGTTCCACCTGAGTGGAGCCGCAAGGAACGCACACTAAAACGCGAGGGCTAGGTCGAAAAAAACGGGTCTCATGTACTTTATAAATAAAATGCTGAAGCATTTTTTCCGTAACGGTGAAATCTGCGATAACGCCATCTTTTAAAGGACGAATAGCAGTAATATTTCCCGGGGTGCGGCCAAGCATGCGTTTGGCTTCCAAGCCAACAGCGGCAATACTTTTTGGTCCACCAGGACCGCGTTCCTGTCGTATGGCAACGACGGATGGTTCGGCCAGGACAATGCCTTTACCACGCACATAAATCAGCGTGTTCGCTGTACCGAGGTCAATGGAAAGGTCATTTGAAAAAACACCGCGTAATCGTCCAAACATATGATTCTACGTCCTATAATTTCCGGATGGTTAATCTATCAATGGGAAACACTTTGGGCAAGCACTTATATATGGTAAGGTTCAAACCTTCGTTAACTTGACCATTATACAGACTTGGAGCAGAAAAATGTCCTTGGAAAAATCGGATGTTGAAAAAATAGCTCATTTGGCGCGTTTATCCTTAAGCGAAGACGATATTCCCGTCTATGCGGAAAATCTTTCCAATATTTTACAACTCGTCGAACAAATGGATCAGGTTAATACTGATGACGTGACTCCCATGGCGCACCCTCTAGATGCAGTACAGCGCTTACGCGCCGACGAAGTCACTGAAGCCAATCAGCGGGAAAAGTTTCAGTCGATTGCGCCACAAGTGGAAAATGGGCTGTATCTTGTTCCCAAGGTCATAGAATAAACCTGGATTTTACCCGATGCCGTGCTGTATCCCATTGAGCATTATGCAGAAAGTGTTCCCGTTTACTGTCCTGAGAGTTTTAGAAAAAGATGATGGATAAAACCCTAGCCGAGTTAGCGCAAGGCCTAAAAAATAAAGAATTTTCCAGTGTAGAAGTGACTCAAGCTCACCTGGATCGGATTAAATCAAACGATGGAAATTACAATAGTTTCATCACGGTTTGCGAAGCCGAGGCCTTGGCTCAAGCCCAGGCAGCAGATGCTGTTTTGGCCAAACGTGAAGCGCCAGTTTTATGTGGCGTACCTATTGCGCATAAAGATATTTTTTGTACCGAAGGCGTAAAAACCACTTGCGGCTCAAAAATGTTAGACAATTTTATTTCGCCTTATGATGCGACTGTGGTGAAAAATTTCAAACAAGCCGGTGTCGTGACCCTAGGTAAAACTAATATGGATGAATTCGCAATGGGTTCATCCAACGAAACTAGTTTTTATGGCGGCGTGAAAAATCCCTGGGATGTGAAAAAAGTGCCTGGTGGTTCGTCAGGTGGTTCAGCCGCTTGTGTCGCGGCAGGGTTGGCGCCGGCAGCAACCGGCACTGACACCGGTGGTTCGATTCGGCAACCTGCAGCACTTTGTGGTATTACAGGTTTGAAACCAACTTATGGTCGTGTATCGCGTTATGGCATGATTGCATTTGCTTCTAGTTTAGACCAAGCCGGTCCAATGACACGCAATGCTGAAGATGCGGCGTTAATGTTAAATACGATGGCAGGATTTGACCCCAAAGACTCCACCAGCGTGGATCGTGAAGTGCCCGATTACACTGCGGATCTGAATAATGATTTATCAGGATTAAAAATAGGTTTGCCTAAAGAGTTTTTTGGCGAAGGTCTAGATGCGCAGACCGAAAAAGCAGTTCAAGATGCGATTGTGGTTTATGAAAAAATGGGCGCAAAAATCGTCGATATTAGTTTACCCAATTCTAAGCTTTCCGTTCCAGTTTATTATGTAGTTGCGCCAGCCGAATGTTCCTCCAACTTATCACGGTTTGATGGAGTGCGTTATGGTCATCGCTGTGAAAATCCGCAAGACCTGGAAGATTTATATAAGCGTAGTCGTGGCGAAGGGTTTGGCTCTGAGGTCAAGCGCCGTATTATGATTGGTGCTTATGCCTTATCAGCAGGTTATTACGATGCATACTATTTAAAAGCGCAAAAACTACGGCATTTGATCGCGGATGATTTCAAACACGCATTTTCTCAAGTAGACGTGATTATGGGGCCCACGGCACCATCAACTGCATTTGGTATTGGAGAAAAATCCAATGATCCTATTAGCATGTATTTGTCGGATATTTATACGATTGCGGTGAATCTAGCCGGCATACCGGGTATGTCCATTCCTGCAGGTTTTAGCAACGGCATGCCAGTAGGTTTGCAAATTATTGGTAATTATTTTGAAGAAGCACGTTTATTGAATGTGGCGCATCGATTTCAACAGGAAACCGATTGGCATATGCGTCGTCCACAGTGATTTGTCTTAATGCCGTTGGGAACCTTGAAGGCGACACGTGGTTTAAAAGATTTGATCGAGTGGAGTTCAAATAGATATTGGTTTTCTAATTCAATCGGTAGTTATTCAAATGGGTAAAACAAAAAACTTGGTGCTCTTGGCAGTTCAAAATCAGAGGTAGAAAAAATGGAATGGGAAGTTGTTATTGGCTTGGAAATTCATGCCCAACTTGCTACGAATAGTAAAATATTTTCCGGTGCGTCCACTGCTTACGGCGCTGAACCGAATACCCAGGCTTGTGAAGTCGATTTGGCTTTGCCCGGTGTATTGCCTGTTTTGAATAAAGAAGTGGTAAAGATGGCGACTAAGTTTGGTCTTGCCACAGGCTCAACCGTGGCGCAACGTTCGGTATTCGCACGCAAAAATTATTTCTATCCAGATCTGCCTAAAGGTTATCAAATTTCCCAATTCGAATTGCCTATTGTGCATAATGGGAAATTGGAAATTGTTCTTGATGATGGCGCGACCAAGACCATTGGCATTACCCGTGCACATTTGGAAGAAGATGCAGGTAAATCCTTGCACGAAGATTTTCATGGCATGACAGGAATTGATTTGAATCGCGCCGGTACGCCGCTGCTAGAAATCGTATCTGAACCTGATATCCGTAGTGCTAAAGAAGCCGTGGCTTATATGAAAAAAATTCATTCCTTGGTGCAATATTTGGAAATTTGTGACGGTAATATGCAGGAAGGTTCGTTTCGTTGTGATGTAAATGTATCAGTACGCCCAAAAGGCCAGAAAGAATTTGGTACGCGCACTGAGACAAAAAATCTAAACTCATTTAGGTTTGTTGAGAAAGCAATACACCATGAAGTTCAACGGCAAATAGAAATTATCGAAAATGGTGGTGAAATCATTCAGCAAACCCGGTTATATAATCCTGACACTGATGAAACCCGTTCCATGCGTTCCAAAGAAGAAGCCAATGATTATCGTTATTTCCCAGATCCCGATTTATTGCCAGTGATGATCGAAGAAAGTTTTATTGAGCAAGTCAAAAGTGAAATGCCGGAACTGCCGGATGAGAAAAAACAGCGCTTCATGAGCGATTTCGGTTTAAAAGCCTATGATGCAGATGTTTTAACTGCCAGTCGTGAGTTAGCCAATTATTTTGAAGCCACAGTGGCTGCGGTTGCAGGTGAAGCTAAGCTATGCGCAAACTGGGTGCAAGGTGAAGTGATTGGTGCGCTAAACCGCGAAGGCATGGAGATTTCACAAGCGCAAGTCAGTCCGGCGCTACTGGCGGGTTTGATTAAACGTATTCAAGATAATACAGTGTCGCAAAAAATTGCCAAACAAGTGTTTGAAGCCATGTGGAATGGTGAAGGCGATGCTGATGCGGTAATTGAGAGTAAAGGCCTGAAACAAGTTACCGATATAGGTTTAATTGAACAAGTGATTGATGAGATTATTGCAAATAATCCCGGTCAGCTTGAGCAATACCGTTCAGGAAAAGATAAGCTGTTCGGTTTTTTTGTTGGTCAAGTAATGAAACAAACTCAAGGCAAAGCTAATCCGGCTCAGGTCAACGAGTTGTTACGTAAAAAACTCAGTTCTTAATTCAGGTTGTCCCGTGAAAGAAACCGATCGTTTACGCCGATTCTTATTCGAGCAAGCCGCAATCCGTGGTGCTGTTGTACATCTTGATGCAACTTGGAAAGCCATTCATGAAAAATCCAATTACCCGCCGGTCGTAGCGCAAGAACTAGCTCAATTTTTGTCAGCATCGGCGTTGTTGTCGTCAATGCTGAAATTTGATGGCTCGATGATTTTACAAGTGCAAGGTGATGGCCAAATTCCTTTATTGGTAATGGAAGCGGTGAGCGATGGTAGCTTCCGTGGATTAGCGCACTGGCGAGGGGAGGTTGAGCCCGGAAATCTAGAAGCACTATTTGGTAGTGGCCGATTGGTGATTACGATTGACCGGGAAAATGTTCGGGAGCGATACCAGGGCATAGTTGAACTTAAAGGGGAGAATCTTGCGCAAGCATTGCAACAATATATGATGCAATCAGAGCAGTTAGAAACCTTTTTGTGGTTAAGTAGTGATTTGCAGCAAACCGCTGGTTTGTTAATTCAAAAAATGCCGGGTGCTCATGATGAGGATCAAGATGCCTGGAATCGTGTAACCCAGTTAGCCAACACAATTAGTGATGAAGAGTTGCTGAATTTGTCCGCCGAAGAAATTCTGCATCGCTTATTCCATGAAGATGATATCCGTTTATACGATGCAGAGCCTTTGAGTTTCCGTTGTACCTGCACCCGCGAACGAGTCACTAATATGTTAAAAACCTTGGGCCCAGATGAAGTACATTCTATTCTTGAGGAACAAGGTAGCGTCTCCGTGGATTGCCAATTCTGCAATCAGCATTACGAATTTGATAAAGTCGATGCGGAATTAATATTCGCTGCAGCCGATGGTCAGCCATCCGTGCCACCGACTAAGCATTGATCGACTCATCTTTGTTACTACCTAGTGTCGTCTCGTTTGATTGTTTGACTAAATATGTATCGCGCAATTCCTGTGGTGAGAATTTTTCTGGGATGGATTGGAATAGGATGCTAACTACAGTTGTCATCCAGGGTGGTGCTATTCCACCATCGGTTGAGTTAGTGGGATGAATGGTTTCCGCTTTCGTTTCAGGTATTGTTTAGCGTTGTATTTGAAGTGGCGTCAACGGCAAAAAGGAGAGTGTTGCTAATCCAGTCTTCGGTTGTGCAGACATATGTATTTCCTGCATGCTAAGTTTTTTTGAAATGCAATGGTTTGAATCCTGAAATAGTTTTGTGCTAAAAGTTAAAAAAGTGATCGCTCGTGATAGGCATAGCTCTCTTTAGGAATTGGCGAATTTTATTCTTTTATTTGCAGTTGCTTTCGGTGCAGAGGGGCTTTAATTTAAGTAGTCATGATTTTTTCCTTAGATAGAAACCATGGCATTGTTTTAATAGATGCGTTCATGGGTATCAAGCGTAATAGTAGTGTGAGCATTGTTTTAACTTTGGGGAAGGCTTTTTATTAAGAGAATTAATAGTTCTTGTTCACTTAGATTTAGCTCATGTAAAATAGAGTCACCTGCTAATACAAGTTGGAATTTTTGAAAAAATGTTAGTATTGTTCATTTGCTGGGTGTTATAAAAATCATGACATAGTCGCCCCCGCTTTGTGTTGACGAATTTTACTTTAGGTGACTTCAATGCTGGCAATAGTTACCTGATTATTGCGGAGAAAGAAGCCGCGTAAATCCAGCACGCCTTCTTGTTGCAAAGAAACAATTATGTAGAGCGCATCCGTGTAATTGGCTTGTAGCAAATCGGTTGCTGAGGGTGCTGCGGCTGTGTGCGGATGAGAGTGATAGATGGCGAACAGCTCAGCGTTTTGTTCGCGCATATTCCGCATAGCATCGATTTGTTGTTTGCCGTCCATTTGGAACAAGCAATCGGGTGTGGAAGCAATATTGTCGATGGGATGGCAGCTAAAGTCGCCATTCTTAGTTCGGGCAATTAAGCCACAAACCTCGTGCTCCGTATCCGATTGTGCGTGTTGTAAAATTCTATTGATTAACACTCTTGGTAATACGATTGGATTGTTCATATTTACAATCCGCCTAATTGTCCTGTGGCACTGGGCGTTCCGCCGTCGTGGCTTTAATCTCCATATTTTTACGGTTGCGTAAAATGGATAAATTGATTTGTGTGCCTGGTGCGGCACGGGCAATACGATTCACTGCAAACTTGCCATCACTCACTTTTTCACCTTCGATTTTAATGATGATATCGCCTGGCCGTAATTGAGCCTGATCGGCCGGGCCGTTTTTCAAGACACCGGCAACAATAACGCCGCTGACTTCATCTAGGCTAAAGGATTCGGCTAATTGAGGTGTCATGTCTTGAATCTCAATGCCAAGCCATCCGCGAACCACATGACCTTTTTCAATAATTTGTTGAGTGACATCTTTTGCGGCTGAAACTGGGATAGCAAAACCAATACCTTGCGAGCCACCTGATCGGCTGAAAATCGCTGTATTAATGCCAACTAAGTAACCATGTGCATTAATCAGTGCGCCACCGGAGTTGCCGGGATTTATAGCAGCATCTGTTTGAATAAAATCTTCGAACGTATTTAAGCCAATGCGATCACGACCGGTGGCACTAACAATGCCCATAGTCACTGTCTGGCCGACACCAAACGGATTACCAATGGCTAATACCACATCACCTACATTTAGATTTCCAGAATGACCCATGGTAATACTAGGAAGATTATTAAGTGTAATTTGTAATACAGCTAAATCGGATTCTGGATCCGTGCCGACGACTTTTGCTTGAGCGCTACGACCGTCTTTTAATGCGACTTGTATTTCTTCTGCGCTTTCGATGACATGATTATTTGTCAAAATAAAACCTTGTTCACTAATGATGACGCCTGATCCTAAACTGGTCTCAGTGCGTTTTTGTGGCGCCATCGGCGCACGATCACCAAAAAAATATTCGAATAATGGATCTTCAAAAACTTGTGCGCGTTCTTGGGTAATGGTTTTGGCGGTAAAAATATTGACGACGGATGGCGCGGCCTTGGCGACAGCATTTGAATATGATACGGGCCCTTGCATGGCCTTGTCATGCAGTTGCTTATCATCTTCTGCGCTAATCTCCTTAAATTCCACTGTTGATGAGGAAAAATCTATTTTAACGTCATCATCTGCGATATAGAGCACCACGAATGCGATGGTCATACCGATTAAGGTGAATTTTATTAAGGTTCTGATGGTGTTACGTTGTTCGTCGGAGTCTGCCATAATAGCCGCACATGTTGTTGAAAAGCGTAAGTGTAATCCTTTTTATCACCAGGAGAAACTCATGCCTGAGTTAAAGCATATATTAGAATATGCGAATAATGTGTTAAGCGTAGACCAATATAACGATTATGGTCCTAATGGTCTGCAAGTCGAAGGGCGTCGTGAAATTAAATCCATCTTAGCAGGCGTTAGTGCTTCGCAAGCTTTGATTGATGAGGCCGTGCGAATCAATGCAGATATGCTGTTAGTGCATCACGGCTATTTTTGGCGCGGTGAATCGCCAGTACTTACGGGGATAAAACGCAAGCGTATTCAAACCCTGTTATCCCATGAGATCAATTTAGTGGCTTATCATCTGCCTTTGGATGCGCATCCTGAGCTGGGGAACAATGCACAACTCGCATTAAAGCTAGACATGCAGGTAGAGCAGCGCTTTGATCTTGGTGGTGCCATTGGGATTGGTTACCAAGGACAATTAAAAACGGCGATGGATGCTGATCAGTTTGCTTCACACCTTGAAAGAAAATTAGGGCGCAAACCGGTGTATGTGAAAGGTAATGATAAAAAAATTCTATCGATCGCCTGGTGTAGTGGTGGTGCACAATCCTATTTTGATGAAGTGATATCACGTGGAGTTGATGCTTATTTGACTGGTGAAGCATCGGAATATAATTTCCATAGCGCGATGGAAAACCAAGTGAATTTTTTTAGTGCGGGACATCACGCAACAGAGCGTTATGGTGTGCAAGCATTGGCTGAATTATTAGTAAAAAAATTTGATCTCACGTATAGTTTTTTTGATCAAGAAAATCCTATATAAAAAGGCTTTCCGTAGAATTCCTTCTATACTTTGTCATAAGAAATATTTCATGCAAGATCATGTAGTTCAGTTGGAATGCAAATCATTATTATTTGCAATTGAGCCCTCTGGTTCACGCACCTATTTCAGTATTTGCTAATTTTTTTAATTAAATCAGTATGCTTAAACGCGTATGCAAAATTGACAAAATCCGTTGACAATTTACTTTGAATTAGTCTAGCATCGTTAGACATCAAATTAATTGATAGATAATTATAGGTTTTTTATAAGTAAATACTGATATAGATCAGATTGTGAGCAGCAGGAGGGGGTTGTCACAAAAAGGGAGGCGGCAGTAGTTTTGTCCAAACTACTGATGAACATCCGCTATTTTTTCAAAAAAAGTTTTGGCTCTGTTGCAAGGTAAAACAAGCGACAGGGGGTTATTTTTTTTCTATGAAAATCGTTTTTGCGATTTTTTTAAGAAATAATAAAACCAATTTGAGGGTGAGAGATGCGATTTACTGTACATACACGGAATTGCTATTTGCGTTATTGCTCAACGATTTTTTATAAATCGTCACGAACAATAAGCACTGCAATTTATTTTGCACTAGCAAGTTTTTTTATTGCTTCCTACGCACAAGCAGAGTTGCCTGTGCCGTCTCATATTGTTGCACCAGTGGGTGAGCATAAAGGTGAGAACGTTCCGCAACCGATAGAATTTCCGCATAACACGCACGTTAAGGATAACAAGATTAACTGCATGTATTGCCATACGTATGCGCGTCGCTCGAAGGTCGCGGGCATTCCGCCAACCAGTAAATGTATGGGTTGTCACAAAATGATTGCTACTGATAAACCACGTATTCAGAAATTAACTGAATATTGGGAAAACGGTGAATCACCACGTTGGAAAAAAGTACATGATGTACCTGATTATGTGCACTTCACTCACGAGAAACATATTCGTAAGTTTGTGTTTGATGCCAACTTCCCGGTGGAGGACGTGCAACAGGTTTGTGGTCTTTGTCATGGTGAAATTCGCGAGATGACCGTGGCGGAAAAAACCAAGCCACTGAATATGGGATTTTGTCAGCGTTGCCATCAAGCCAATGGTGGTCCCGGCGATTGCTGGAAATGTCATAAGTAATAAGCGATTAATAGGAAAAGGTGAACGATATGAACGACATTAAAGTTAATCGCAGAGGCTTCTTGAAAGCATTGGGTTGGGGTGGTGCCGGTACCGCGTTAACCGCTTGCGATTTGCCAACAACAATTACCTTGGAAGAAGGTAAAGAGGAAGTTGTAGCTTATGTAGTCCCCGAAGAATATGTTATTCCTGGTATCGGTGTTTGGTATGCCTCGACATGTACTCAATGCGATGCAGGTTGCGGTTTGCACGGGCGCGTGCGCGAAGGACGTATTCTGAAGGTTGAAGGAAATCCTGATTCACTCATCAATAATGGTAGTACTTGTTTGATGGGTCAAGCCGGGGTGCAAAATCATTACAACCCTGATCGTGTGACTCAACCCATGATGCGTAAGGGTGCGGGTTTGCAACCCATCTCATGGGACGATGCGATGGCTGAACTGAGTAAGCGCATTAAGAGTACTTCGGGCAGCAAGATTGCTTGGGTATCGGGAAGTGTCTCAGGCCATCAAAGTGTTTTAATTTCCGAATTCTTGTCCAGTGTTGGTTCAAAAAATCATTTTGCACATGAAACAATTAACAGCTCAGTTTGGTCGCAAGTTTGCGCCGACATGATTGGCGATGCCGAACCGCGTTTGCGTTTGGATAAAGCACAAATAATTGTTTCCTTTGGCGCGGATTTTCTTGGAACTTGGAAGTCCCCTGTGCATTTCGCTGGCGAATATGCGAAATTCCGCAGTGGTCAGCGTGGTATGTTAGTTCAAGTTGAGCCAAAAATGACCTTGACCGGAGGGAACGCAGATTTATGGATTGCTGCCAACCCGGGCACCGAAGGTGCCTTGGCTTTAGGGGTCGCCAATTTTATTCTTGATCGTGGTTGGAATAAAGAAAATGTACCTGGTACGGTCAAGCAAGCGCTTGCTGCTTATGATGTGGATACCGTCGCTGGACTTACTGGTGTGCCTGCAACAAAAATTCAACGTATCGCTAGTTTATTTTCAGAACGTGCGCCGAGTTTGGCTATTGCTGGAGCTACTGTTGAGGGTCAGGCCAATGGCTATGATGCAGCATCTGCGGTTATGTTGTTAAACATCATTATGGGCAACATCGGTAACACGATTGAAGCTGGTAACAAGTTTCCTGAGCGTGCATTGCGCGCCAAGTCGGGAAATACAGGCGATCTCGTCAAGTTTGCACAAGGCTTGGAAGACAAAAAATTTGATTTGCTTTTCTTTTCTAACAGTAACCCAGTTTATACAGCACCTGATGCTTTGCGGGTGAAAGAAAACTTGTCAAACGCAAGTTTTAAAGTTGCTTTGACCCAACATCCTGATGAAACAGCATTAGCTGCTGACTTAGTATTACCGCTCTATTCGTCAATGGAGGATTGGGGATCGCATGTTCCTGCGTATCAGCCGGAAAAAGTTAGCTTGAGTATTCAGCAGCCGTTGATGGAACCACTTTATAAGGATACCCGTGGTTTTGGTGATGTCATGTTGAGTTTGCTTAAAGTCAAATCCAATGCTTATAACAAATTCCCGGATTATTATTCATATCTAAAAACTGCCATGGTGAATATGCCTGAGTCGGTTCGTAGTGGTTTAAAAGGGTCTCGCGATCAAATGTGGACGAACTTGTTGCAGAATGGTGTGTTAAACGCTGGTAGTAATACACCAAAGTTAACGCCAAAACCACGCGCAATAAAAGCGGCCACCGTGAGCAAAAACAGTGAGTATCCCATGCACTTAGTACCGTCTGCGCGTTTAGGTCTGTGGGATGGTCGACACGCAAATATTCCTTGGTTGCAAGAAGCACCCGATCAAATATCGAAAGTGGTTTGGGGTTCCTGGGCTGAGTTACATCCATCGACGGCAGGTAAGCTTGGTGTGCAAAACGGAGATTTTATTCGTGTGTCATCCGCTAGTGGCTCTATTGAAACTCAAGTCTATGTACACAAAGGCATACACCCGAATGTGGTTGCTGTACCGATGGGGCAAGGTCATAGTGCCTATGGACGATATGCCAAGGATCGTGGTGTGAATCCACTTAAAATTCTTGATGCTGTGAGTGAAGAGAAAACAGGTGAACTGGCGCTCTACGCCACACGTGTAAAAGTGACCAAGACCAATAAGTCTGAGGTATTGGTGAAAATGGGTGGAAGCGAAACGCAACTGGGGCGTGGATTTGTGCGCACGGTGTCTGCGGATCAGTTCCGTCGTACAGAAGGGGAGGCTTAGTTTATGTCTTTAAAAAATATTCTGGAGAACTTCTCGGATTTTCGTCGCGATGCCGAAGTTGGTGGTCACCATGATTATGAACATCGTTGGGCAATGTCGATCGATTTGAATTTGTGCATTGGTTGTAATGCATGTTCAACCGCTTGTTATGCTGAAAATAATTTAGGCATTGTTGGCAAAGAGAAATTTGAAAAAGGTCAAGCCATGCACTGGTTGCGGGTTGAACGTTATTGGGATGAAACCGATGGCGAGTTTCCCGAACAAGGTGCATCATTTGTTCCAATGATGTGCCAGCAATGCGGGGCGGCAACGTGTGAACCGGTTTGTCCGGTAGCAGCAACATACCACACGCCTGATGGTTTGAACGCTCAAGTTTATAACCGTTGTATTGGTTCTCGCTATTGCTCAAATAACTGCCCTTTCCGGGTTCGTTACTTTAATTTCTGGTCGTACTACGAACAGTCTTGGCCAGAACCCTTGAATCAACAACTGAATCCAGATTTGTCTGTGCGTGATAAGGGTGTTATGGAAAAATGTACTTTCTGTGTCCAACGCATCCGCACCGCAAAAGATACTGCACAACGTGAAAAACGCCAATTGCAGGATCAGGATTTTGTAACAGCGTGTGCGCAAGCTTGCCCAACCAATGCGATTACTTTTGGTGATACCTTAGATCCAAACAGCAAGGTCAGCAAAGCTTGGCGTAAACACCAAGTTGAGCGCGGTCCATATACGCACAAGAAGCCGAAAGAAAATGCAGAATTGCGTGGTTATCGGGTGTTTGAAGAATTAAACGTTGATCCTTCAATCATGTATCTTGAGCGGGTCCGAGAGACCGAAGTTTAATCGACTGAGTGCATTAGTCATAAAGGGCACGTTATGGAAATTAAAGACAAAATTATCGACGAAAACTTAGGGTGGCAACGGATTAACGAAGACGTGATCCGTTCTATGGATGCACCCGGAAAATATTATTGGATAACCTTTGCTGTATGTATTGCGATGGTGTTGTGCGCGGTTGCAGCAGAGATTTATCAATATCGCATGGGTATGGGTACGGTTGGCTTAAATAACCCGCACATGTGGGATATGTATATCGCAACCTTCGTATTCTGGATTGGCATGAGTCACGCCGGAACCCTGTTGTCCGCGATTCTGCACATTATTCATGCGCAATGGCGTAAGCCGATATATCGGTTTGCAGAAGCCATGACCACTTTCTCATTAATGACAGCAGGTTTCTTTCCTATGATCCATTTGGGTCGTGTATGGAATTTGTACTGGGTACTTCCTTATGTCAGTGATCGAGGAATTTGGCCAAACTTTCGTTCACCTCTAGTATGGGATGCATTTGCGATTAGTACCTATTTATCTGCATCTGCATTGTTCCTGGTTATCGGAATGATTCCCGACATGGCGATTTTGCGTGATCATGCGAAAGGCTGGCGTCGTAAAGCCTATGGCATTCTTGCATTAGGCTGGCGTGGTGATGACAGACAATGGCGCGTGTTCCGCAAGACTTATATGTTAATGGCGTGCTTTTTAATCCCATTGGCGGTATCCGTGCATTCGATTGTATCGTCTGACTTTGCGATGTCGATTATGCCTGGTTGGCACGTAACAACTTTCCCACCATACTTCGTAGCGGGTGCATTGTATTCAGGTTGTGCGGCGATTATGACCTTATTCATTATTTTGCGTTATTTCTTCCGTATGGAAGAGTACATGACGTTAAATATCATGGAAAAAACTTGTAAGTTGACCTTCGCCATTGCCATGGTTTGGAGTTATTTAAATATTATTGAATTTGCTTCAACTTGGTATGGACACAACACATACGATAAAGAGTTGTTAATCAATAAAGCCAATGGGCCCTACGCACACATATTTTGGTTAATGTTATTCTGCGGATCGGTTGCACCATTTGCGCTGGCATTCCAAAAACTGCGAAGGCATATGCCGACCATGTTTGCGGTCTCCTTGATATTACAATTGGGCATGTTTGTGGAACGTTGGATGATTGTGGCACCAACCTTATCTATGGCACATAACCCACACCAATGGGATGTGTTATATGGCTCGATCATCGAATGGGCGATTGTCTTCGGAAGTTTTGGTTGGTTCTCATTATTATTCCTGGTGTTTGTGAAATTGTTCCCATCGGTGTCTATGTATGAAGTAAAAGAACTGACGTTCCATTTGAAGCATGAAATGGAAGAAGAAAAAGAAGCGGCTGCGACGAGTTCGAAATCGAAGGCAGGTGCGGTCGGTAAACCCGGATTGGAGGGCGCGTAATGAGTAAACATCGTTTATTGGCAATGTTTAAAGGCTTTGATGATTCGTTGCCCGTGTTGCGCGACATTAAAGCCGGCGGATGTGCCGGGGTCTCGATTGATGATGTGGATTACCTATCACCAATCGAACATCCCGACATTGATGAAATTTTAGAGCGCAAAGTTAACGTGCAGAAGTTTACGTTCACTGGGGCGGTTTTTGGCGTTACTTTTGGGTTTTTCTTTTTGGCTTCAGCACAAGCAAGTTTTCTTGTGCAGCCACAGGGAGGTAAAGCCGTCGTACCGTTCCCCACCAATTTTGTTCTCATGTATGAAATGCTGATTTTCTTTGGTATTTGGACGACTGTTTTTTCGTTTCTTTTTCTTGCCGGTTTGTTGCGTAAGCGAGGCACCTTATATAGTGAAAAGCTGACCGTTGATCAATGTGGCATTATGTTGGAAGTTGACGAACATAAATTGAAATCAGTTAAAGAGTATTTCAAGAAGCAGAAATCCATTGAAATTAGGGAAGAGGCGGTTACATGATTAAGCGAAACTTATTTTTCTTGGCAATGTTAATGGTGGTGCCGGTACAAGTTTTTGCTTGGCCTTGGTCTACCGATATGATGAATCAACCGAGTATTAAGCCGCAGGAGGGACCGCCAGCAGTTTTCCCTCAACGTTCGGTACCGGTAAGTGGTATTCCAACAAAAGTCAAAGATCGTCAGGCGGCAGAAAAATTGAAAAATCCGTTTCCTGCGACGGCCGAATCTTTGAAAACAGGGAAGACGCTTTTTAAAATTATTTGTGCAGCCTGTCATGGTTTAACTGGTAAAGCAGATTCGCCTGTTAGTCCGAAGATTGGAGCGATTGATTTAACTAGTGACTACGTTCAAGAAACACTAACCGAGGGTTGGATTTGGGGCACAATAACTTTTGGTAGTGCAATCATGCCAGCCTATGGTGTTCCAACTCGAGAAGTTGGTGGTTCTAATGATTTGTCACCAGAAGAGCGTTGGCATGTAGTCAATTATGTTAAAAAACAATTAGTCAAAGATGCGGCCGCCTCTGGTACCGCGTCGATAAACTAAGAGATTGAGAGAAGGGTAGCAATATGGAAAGCTTTGGTAGCTGGTCCGTCTTAACGACAAATTTTTTAATTATCCTTTATATCGCTGTGAACGGGGTGACACTCGCCGCCATTTTACATTTGGTTAATGGTAAATGGCGTGAGCATGTACGCTTTTTGTCGGTATCTTTGTTTGCCTTATTTCCGCTAGCGTTTGTCCTTTTGATTATTTTATTGGTGGGTGGTGAACACACCTTTCAATGGTTGGCTCACGCTCATGATGGCGGAGGTGAAGGACACCATATGCCGGGTTGGCATAATTATACATTTCTAGTCACGCGCCAAATCGTAGCATTTCTAGTTGTAGCTGGGCTTTATGGTTTATTTATAAAGTATCAAGCTGACGCAGTGAAGGATGATTCCTACGCAGTACAACGTCGATTTAGAAATGTGGCTTTGTTAATTCCGTTTGTATATGTGTCTTATGCGACTATGGTTGCTTGGGATTTTGAAATGACTATGATTCCAAGCTGGCATAGTGCAAGTTATGGAGCCTATCATTTCATAAGTCTGTTCCAGTTTTTCCTAGCGTTTTTTGCAATTTTCCTATTTGTATTGAAACGATCTGGAAAATTAAGGGTAAATGTGCCTGACCGCATTATAAATTATATAGCGCAAGTAATGCTGGGCTTTACTATCTTGTGGACGTATTTGTATTTCACCCAATATCTAATCATGTGGTATGGGCGCTTACCTGAAGAAATCGTACGTTTTCGTAATATGATGGACAATGATTTAAGCGGAATTTGGTGGACATTCTTGGCAATGAAATTTGTTATACCATTCTGCTCATTGATTTTTGCACGAGTGCGTAACACACCAGCATTAGTGGTTGCTGTCGCGACGAGTGTTGTCATCGGTACTTGGTTGGAACGCTATACCTGGATATCTGGGTCGGTTTCTCCAGAGCACTACCATACACCGATGACATCTGGATTTGATATTCTTGTTACAATTTTAGTAGCCGGCGCCGCTTTTATGACGATCCGTTGGTCACTCAATCGATTTGGTTTGGTTAAACCGAGCTAGAATTCTGTATTTATGGTATGATTCGGGGCAAATGGTTTTCCATTTGCCCTTTTTTATTTATGGCCACCACGGATCAGTAATTGCTAGTCAACTATATCGTTGTGTGCCCCCTAGGTTTGTGCAAATTCAGGTGTTAGGAGAAGCAAAATATGGCTGTTATTACCAATAAGCGCTCGGTAATGACCTTATATTCTGGTGCAAATGACTGTTATAGTCACCGTGCTCGCTTGGTTTTAGCTGAAAAAAGCGTCACATTTGAGGTTTTTGAAGTAGAGCCCGGGCAGCTTCCAGAAGATTTAATCGATTTAAACCCTTATAACACTGTGCCAACCTTGGTGGACCGTGATTTGGTGCTATATGATTCTCGGGTGATTATGGAATACTTAGATGAGCGTTTTCCGCATCCGCCATTAATGCCTGTTGATCCAGTCTCTAGAGCAAGATCACGCTTAATGTTGCATCGCATTGATTCTGATTGGTATACCTTGCTTGCCGATATATCTTCAGGCGATTCAGCTAGAGAAGAAAAAGCACGCTCGGAATTCAAGGCTAGCCTGACATCAGTGGTTCCAATATTTGAAGCCATGCCATATTTCATGAGCGAAGATTTTTCCTTAATTGATTGTTGTGTGGCTCCCCTTATGTGGCGTTTGAATTCTTGGGGTATCGACATGTCGAGTCAACCGACAGCCATTCAAGAATACGCAGCTAGATTGTTTGAGCGTCCATCATTTCAATCCAGCATGACAGAAACCGAGAAAACACTAAATACTTAATGAGCATGGACACAACCGGTTCAGCAATGACCTCAAGTCGTCCCTATTTATTACGTGCATTGGAGCAGTGGATTGTCGACAATGACATGACGCCGTTTGTGGTGGTTGACGCTCAAGCGGAAAATGTCGATGTGCCGCGTGAATATGTTGAAGCGGGAAAAATTGTTTTAAATATCGCTCCAACTGCTGTTGCAAATTTGAATATCGATAATGAATATTTATCGTTTTCTGCGCGTTTTAGCGGTAAATCTCGTGAAATCTGGGTGCCAATTGATGCGGTAATGGCCATTTATTCTCGTGAAAATGGCCAAGGCATGGTGTTTGCTGAAGAACCTTCGACACCATCACCCGATCCGGATAACTCGCCGACGAATAAAAAACCTGATCGCCCTGAACTAAAACTCGTTAAATAAAAATATTTCAAATTAAGTTTTTCTGTACTAGTTGAAGCAAACTGGGTGCGGTCTTGACTAAGTCCAACGCTTGTTGTTTGCGAGCATTTTTTTCAAGTTCCGACATCTGTTTTACTCGATTAAAAAATTGAACGAAATTTCCGTGGCTTTGTTCAAACAACGCGTAGAAAGCGGGAATTAATTCCAAATAAGTCATATTAGAGCTTAGTCGAGCATTGTTAATTTCACGTGCAAACCATTGGTCATAACCACTGTAATTATTCCATCGGCTGGTTTTAACTTGTTGGTGTTGTATGCGTAGGGCTGTGAAAATTTTCTGTTTTTGTTTTCGTTTTTCTTCATCGGCTAAGGTTTGATTGTAAAGTGTGTTGAGTTGCTCGCGGGTATCAAGCAATAACTGACGAAAATCTTGTTGTCTGGATAGATATGCATAATAGTTTTCTAGTTGCTGTGGATTATTTTGTTGCAACCATTTAATCACTCCAATCCGCTGTACGGCAGATGCGAATGCTTCATTAAACGCAGCGTCTCCCGGAAAATACAGAACTTGATGACTGAGTTCGTGAAAAATTAGTCCGACTAAACTGGTTTCCGACCAATGCATCATGGTATTAAGCAGTGGATCATTGAACCAACCGAGCGTGGAATATGCGGCCACACCTTCGACTGTGGTATCAAAGCCCTGTTGTTTAAGTTCGTTAGCCTTCTCTCTGGCGTCATTTTGCGCATAATAGCCACGATAGGAAACACAACCCACTATAAAATAACACCAACGATGCGGATCAATGGAAAATTCCTCGGCAGCATAAACATTCCAAACTACATATTCACGTTTTAAGTCAGCATATTTTAAATAACTTTTGTTATCTGGTAGGGCCAGTTGTTCTACCGCAAAACGTCGCGCCAGTTTGGCGGTTTGAAGTTTTTCCACCAGTTGTACTGAAGTGGCTGGGTGATTAATGACATCATCAATTGCTTCCTGCGCCCACCATAGTTTTAAATGACCACTGATGGATTGTTGATAATAGCCTATCATGGAGCATGCGTTTAAATTGAGCAAAAGCACAATCCCAAATAAAAACAATCTGAATTTCATAGGCTTATACTGACCTCTAGGGTATGCTGTGTTAGTCTATAGTAGCAAGCAAATGAGGTACCTGTATAACATGGAAATCTACCTAGTTGGTGGCGCCGTACGAGATGAGCTACTCGGTTTAAGTGTTCAAGAACGTGATTGGCTGGTTGTCGGCGCAAGTCCGGAACAAATGCTCGAACTGGGGTATAAACCTGTCGGTAAGGATTTTCCGGTGTTTATCCATGCAAAAACCGGCGATGAATATGCACTTGCACGAACAGAACGTAAAAGCGGTCATGGTTATACTGGTTTCGAATTCAATACCGATTTAAGTGTCACGCTTGAACAGGATTTATCGCGACGGGATTTAACAATAAACGCCATTGCAAAAAAAGATGAGCAGTTGTTTGATCCTTATGGTGGCGTCAAAGATTTAGAAAACAGAATTTTGCGTCATGTTTCGCATGCATTTGTTGAAGATCCATTACGCGTATTACGTGTAGCACGTTTTGCAGCGCGTTTTTCCACTTTGGGATTTAAAATTGCGTCGGAGACCCGTGCGTTAATGGCTGCGGTAGTCGATTCGGGAGAGCTCGAACATTTAACACCCGAGCGAATTTGGATGGAAATTCAAAAAGCGCTTACTGCACAAACACCGTCAGTGTTTTTTATTGAATTACGTCAAATCAACGCGTTGAATGTTATTGTACCTGAGATTGACGCATTATTTGGGGTTCCGCAAACAGCGATACATCATCCTGAAATTGACACCGGTTTGCATACAATGATGGTGGTCGATGCAGCGAGCAAATTAACCGAAGACATAGAGGCCCGGTTTGCAGCATTGCTTCACGATTTGGGTAAAGCGGATACCCCAGAAAGCGAATGGCCACGCCATATTAAACATGAGCAAGCTTCGGTCATACGGGTTAGGCAACTGTGTCAGCGTTTGCGTATACCTAATCGTTTAAAAGATACTGCAATGTTAGTGGCCCGTTATCATACCCACTGCCACAAAGCGTTTGAGTTGCGACCGGACACGTTGCTCAATCTTTTAGAAAAACTTGATGTTTTCCGGCAGAAAAGTCGATTGGAATCATTTCTATTGGCTTGTGAAGCAGATGCTCGTGGGCGAACCGGTTTTGAAAATTGCGATTACCCGCAAGCAGATTTTTTGCGTCGATTAGCAGAAGCTTGTAAGCAAGTTAGTAGTGTGCCGTTGCAGCAACAAGGTTTAGAAGGGAAAGCAATTGGTGCAGCATTAAAACGTGAACGCCTGCAAACGATTAGCCGTATCAAACACGAGCTATTAGCGAGTTAAACGAAAATTATATATAAAACTCCACCGAGTAATAAACGATAGATGACAAATGGAAACATGCCTATGCGTTCGAGTATTTTGAAAAATGCTGTGATGCAGAGGTAAGCGACAATACCTGAGATCAATGCACCAATAATCATGGAGTTCCAGTCAACTGCTTGTGTTTGTTCAATCAAATCTTTACTTTTTAATAATCCTGCACCGAGTATTGTAGGAATAGACATTAAAAAGGAAAAACGTGCAGCGTGTTCTCGGGTTAAGCCCAGCATTAAACCCATGGTCATAGTGGCACCTGAGCGGGAAGTGCCGGGAATGATGGAAATGGCTTGGGCTACTCCGATGAGTAAGGCGTCAAACCATGTTAGACTACTGGTGTGGCGAACGCGTCGTCCAAAAAAATCGGCATACCACAATAACAAACCAAAACCGACCGTGGTGGCGATTATTGTAACAGGTGAGCGAAAGGTTGTTTCGATTTCATTTTTAAACATTAAACCGAAAATCACTGCGGGTATGGTTGCGATGATAACCATCCAGGCAAGTTGACTCTCGCCAACCTGCTTAAAACGTGTAACTGATTTTACCCAGTCGATACTCATACGAAAGATTTCGGCACGAAAATACCACATGACTGCACTCAAAGTCCCGACGTGCACAGCGACATCAAATGCCAATCCTTGATCTGGCCACGCAAATATTTTGGGGACAAGTATTAAATGTGCAGAGCTTGAGATTGGCAGAAATTCAGTGATTCCCTGTAGCACTGCCAGTACTATAATTTGGCTTAAATCCATGCGGCTATTACCCTATTGGAGTTGGGCCTTAGTGTAGTGGCTTTGCTTAATTTTTACAATCTAAAGAATGGCTTAGTGGAATGCCTTTGAGAGTATATTAACCGTCATTTTACGCCAGCGTTCCATGCTAACTAATTCGACTCGACCATCGCTGTATTCGATTATAATGCCACGGGTACCTCGGCCAATCACCATAAATGCTTCTCCCTGGGAGTTGGTGTAATAAGCATCAATATTGGGTAGCGGTTGAAGTTCCATTTCGCGAGTCTCCAAGTTAATGTTATAAATTATTAGAAATTTAAGCCTGTTGTCTAATTGCATTCGTTTATCGACGACAGAAGCATTATTTATGTAAGCGTATCACTAAATTGTGATATTGGGCTTTTGAATTTAAGGAAAACGAGATGAAGGCGGCTGAATTATTTATTAAGGCACTGGAAAATGAAGGTGTTCAGTATATTTTTGGAATTCCGGGTGAAGAAAATTTAGACGTAATGGATGCACTATTGGAATCACCCATCAAGTTTATCATTACTCGCCATGAGCAAGGTGCTGCTTTTATGGCCGATGTTTATGCACGCTTAACTGGGCAGCCAGGAGTTTGTTTAGCCACTTTAGGGCCTGGTGCAACAAATCTAGTGACAGGTGTTGCTGATGCGAACATGGACCATGCTCCGCTTATTGCTATTGCAGGACAAGCCGATACTCAACGTTTGCACAAAGAGTCACATCAGGTACTTAATTTGGACGCCATTTTTAGCCATATCACCAAATATTCTTCACGAATATTGTCTCCAGAAGTGATTACAGAAGTGGTTCGCAAAGCTTTTAAAGTGGCCATGGCAGAAAAAAAAGGGGCATGTTTTATCGAGTTCCCCGAAAACATTGCCAAAATGGAAATCGATGATCAACCTTTGCCGGTGAAACACAGTATTTTAGCTGAGCCTGATAGTCTACGGGTGCGCCAGATTGCTGAAGTTATTTCTAACGCCAAGCAACCCATTATTCTGGCAGGCAACGGTGTGATTCGTTCCAATGCTTGTCAGCAGTTGGCAGAATTTGCTGAAAAATTGAATATTCCTGTGGCGAACACGTTTATGGCAAAAGGAGTCATACCATTTCGACATCCTATGGCCTTAGGCAGCGTAGGTCTACAAGCTAAGGATTATGCAAATGTGGGCTTTGATCATGCGGATGTAATTATTTGTATTGGCTACGATTTGGTCGAATATCATCCCAAGCTGTGGCATCCAACCAAAGACCGAACGGTTATTCATATCGACACTGTTTCTGCAGAAGTGGATGCTTACTATCCGGTTGTGCTCGGAGTTACGGGGGATATTCGTCATAGTCTTTCAAGAATTTCCGAGCTTAGCAAAGCTCACGAAGGTTATCGCATGGGCGCTTTGCGTAAAGCTTTGGTTGAAGAGATGAATCAACATAAAGATGATATGTCCTATCCAGTAAAACCTCAAAAGCTAATCTGGGATTTACGTACAGCACTAGCCAGTGATGATTTGGTTATTTGTGATGTCGGTGCGCACAAAATGTGGATGTCGCGTATGTACCGTTGTGATCAGCCTAATACCTGCATTATTTCAAATGGTTTTGCTAGCATGGGTATTGCGTTACCAGGCGCGATCGCTGCAAAGCTCGCCTATCCAGAAAAAAATGTGGTCGCTGTATGTGGCGATGCTGGATTCTTGATGAATGTGCAGGAAATCGAGGTCGCGGTACGCCTTAATTTACCCATAGTCATTCTAGTATGGAATGACGGTGGTTATGGTTTGATCGAATGGAAGCAGTTACAGCAATTTGGCCGTTCTTCACATGTGCATTTTACGAATCCTGATCTTATAAAACTCGCAGAGTCTTTTGGAGCTGTAGGCTATCGCATTGAAAAAACGGAAGATTTGTACTCTACGATCAACGCTGCGCTAGCCGATAACAAGGTAAGTATCATCGATTGTCCAGTTGACTATAGTGAAAATCTCAAATTAACTGAACAACTTGGTGAAATGGTATGTCCTATTTAGCAGTTTTTGTCGTTTTAAAGCTTCAATTAATGAACTAGGACTATTCTAAGATCTGGGGCTGAGGAAATATTATAGATGTCTGATAAATTATTGTTTTCACATAATAATTCGTTTACTCCTGGAAACCGAATCAAGTTACTTTCGTATAATGTGCAGGTCGGTATGGGAACCAGTCGTCCGCACCATTATGTAACCAAAAGTTGGAAGCATGTCTTACCACATGCGGCACATTTCAATAATCTCGATCAAATAGCTGAATTAGTAAAAGGCTACGATATCGTCGGTTTGCAAGAGGTTGACGCGGGGAGTATACGTAGTTCATATGTTAACCAAACGGCATATCTGGCGGAAAAGGCAGAATTTGCATTTTGGCAGCATCAAACCAATCGTAATCTTGGACATTTCGCCAAACATTCGAACGGTTTACTTTGCCAATATCCTTTGCAGCATATAGAGCAACATAAATTACCAGGTCGTTTGCCAGGCCGAGGGGCAATGATTGCGTTTTTTGGTGCCCCGGAGAATCCTTTAGTGGTTGTGCTTCTTCACTTGGCTCTAGGCAAAAAAGCGCGTCAACAACAATTGCTTTATATCAGCAATATCGTTAGCGCATATGAGCATGTGGTTTTAATGGGGGATCTAAACTGTCAGCCCGAAAGTGAGGAAATGCTTTCTTTGCTCCAGTCTACAGACCTGAGAGCACCGGTTGCCGATTTATTGACTTTCCCTAGCTGGAAGCCCAGCCGAATGCTAGATCATATACTTGTTTCACCCTCACTTCGTGTGCACGATGTTTCCGTTGTTGATGTCGCGATTTCTGATCACTTGCCCATAAGTATGGATGTGACAATTCCTGGAGCCGTTGGTCTCGCCGCTTAATCAATAGCTTAGTTTTATAGTGCTTCCATTCATCGGCGTCGTCGTTTCTGCTAATCGCTATTTTCCCAGTCGTGGCTTGGTATTTGCCTTTAGTTGCTCAATAATTATTAATGACAAGATTATGAGCGATCAACGAAAAAAAACGGAAATCGATCATTGGCGTGCCAAGCTTGAAGATGCTGAGCGAGATATCGAAGAAAGCCAAGCCGCACAAGATGTGTTAATAAACGTGATTGTTAAACTTTCACGTCTAATTCATTCTGGCAGTAAATCGCTTGATGACGCCATACTAGGGTTAAGGCAAATAGTTGCGACCACCCCTGATAAATTATTGTTAGAAGCCTCTCTATCCAAGTTAACCGATATCGTTGTACGTCAAGGTACCATTAAACCCCCATCAGAATATATTGCCGGTGCTGAAATTCGCGAGCTATTAACACAGTTGCAGTTACCCTTACCATTTAGCAAATCTATTCATAGTTTCCTTAGTCGTCTGGAGACCGTTGAAAGTGAAGATGATTATGATGAATTGGTTACGGATATCGCGAATTTTTGGAAATCAAATATTGATGATGTTAAAGCGGGCGAAAGTAGCGAGCGCAACAAAAACCAATTATGCGCTTTATTGGTTTCTGAACTGCTCTATCAGTTACTCGAAAAGATTGATTTACCGATTGAATTGCATGATCGATTACATAATTTAAAGCAAGGCATGGAAGAAGGAGTCAATCTTAATGAATGGCAAACAACGCTTGAGCAAGTTACTGAAATCAGTATGTTGTTATCAGATAAAATTAATAGCGAACGACGAGAGTCTGAAGAATTCCTAAACCAAACGACTAAGCGATTAAGTGAGCTTGAGCTTTATCTTAAAACACATGCTAATCACCGAGATCAATCCAAAGCAGAAACGGATGATCTTAACAATAATGTTCTACAGGAACTGGGTAATATTAAAACAGGTGTTAATGGTGCTTCAACGCTGGATGATATTCGTGTAGTTATTGAAAACCGATTAGGCAAACTAGAAAAATATATGTCTTTTTTTCGGGACTCAGAAATTGAGAGGCATAAATATTCGGAAGGTCAGGTAAAAGCCTTATTACATATGCTGACCGAAATGGAACGAGAGTCTAATCGTTTGCGTGCGAAGATCGCGCAAGAGCGCCAGCAAGCCTTTGTTGACGGTCTAACCGGTATTGCTAACCGCAGTGGTTACCAAGAACGAATCAATCAAGAAATTGCGCGCTGGAAACGTTTTAATGCCCCGTTGAGTATTGTGGTATGGGATATCGATCATTTTAAAAAAATTAATGATAACTATGGCCATTTAGCTGGTGATAATGCTTTAAAGTCAATCGCGAAAATAATGCGCAAAAAAACCCGTGAAACGGATTTCATTGCCCGTTTTGGTGGTGAAGAATTTATCCTGGTGATGCCAGGTGCTGATGCTAAGTCTGGCGCAATGGTCGCTGAAAAATTACGCAAGGCGGTTGCTGCGGCAGCGTTCCATTTTCATGATCAACCTGTGCAAATTACGGTTTCTGGCGGCCTAGCGGAGTTTGTAAATGGAGATTCGGCGGATTCCGTATTTAAACGAGCAGATCAAGCGCTTTACGCGGCCAAAAATGCAGGTCGCAACCAAATAAAAATCTCTACAAAATCATAAGCAAGATTTGGTTGGTTCTCTTATGTGTAAATAAGCGTAAATTTTAGTTTAAATTTTTAATCTCCCTGCATATACTTAATAAAAAGGTCAACAAATGACTAAAATAATCAAATACGTGGGAGAGTACTATGGGGACGAATGCTCAGCTTGGGCATGCAATGGATATGCGTGTCATCGAAGAAAATCCAAATTTACGCACTAACACACTTTATGTACACCAGACGCCGCAACGACGGTTCGCGATTTATCATCATTCAGTTCACGGCAAAATGCTTTATTTTGATGAGTATTGTCATTCAGCGGAGGATGATGAATATATTTATCATGAATCGATAATTCATCCTGCCTTATTAGCGCATCCGCATCCACAGCGAGTGTTATTACTCGGTGGAGGCCATGGCGCAGGCTTACGCGAAATTCTAAAGCACCCTGATATAGAAAAAGTCATTGTGCTTGACCAAGATGGGGATTTTATTGATGCTTGTGAACGTTTTCTTCCCGAATGGCATCAGGGTGTTTTTGATGACCCGAGAGTAGAGTTTGTCATTGGTGATATGTCAGCATTCTTTCATCAATTCTCCATGCCATTTGACATTGTGGTCTACGATCAAATTGAGTTGCTATCTTCCATGAGTGTTGAATCTTTTAGTAAACTGTTGCAAAAAATAAAAATTCGCATGCATCCTGGTGGAAGTTTTGTCATGAAAAGTTTTCCTTTCTCAGTAAGCGATAATGAGCGCCACTTGAATTTATTGAGCTTAGTGAAAGCCCACTTCAAGTTTATTGATACCGGGCGTGTATTTGTGCCGTCGTCGACAAATATTAAAACTTGTATTTGTGCAAGCGATGCTTGTCATGTTGCCAAATTGCCCAAAGAAATTGTTAATCGCAGACTTGATCGAAGAAATATAGAATCAAAGCTAAAATTTTATGATGGTGACGCGCATAATCATGTATTCGCCTTGAGTAAAGATTTGCGAAAATTGCTGGTATGAAGTCTACTTCTGAAACATAAAGCGGGCTAACAAGCCAGCCTGTTCTGTGGGGAGGCTGATAATGTGTTGGTAGAGCGCAATAATCATCCCGCAAGCTTGTTTTTTGTCGATGCCTTGTTGGGTAGGGTCGGCAAGTAAAAGTGCTTTATCGGCATAACGATTCGCCAATAACTCATAGGCTTGTTCGAGTAGTATGCTTGCGCGCTTCTGATCAAGTTTGTTTTCAAGTAGATTGGCATTGCGTATGATTTGCAATGAAATCATATGTTCATCTTGCTTAAGTTTTGAAAATTCATGATTGTCGCTACTGTATTTTCCATATTGTTCTGGGAAAACTAATTGATAACAGGCGTCGCCACTTATATTTAGTGTGTGCTGCATCTGTTTAACAAGATTGCCAAGAAATTTAACGATACTTATGTTGTCGCTGAATATGGCAATATCCATGATCAAACTGCTGCGGTTTTGCTTAAGCTGGTGAATGATAAGATCAGGATCTTGGCCTTTAGCAATGGCTTGAGAAATTGACTGTTTGATGTTCTCCGAGATAAGTTTTTGGTGTTGATCTATGCTTGAAAATATTTCGTCGGACATAATTTGTTGATAAACATGATTTGCTAGCTCGTGAGAGTCATTGGAATAATTAAATGTTTCCAGCTTGAAAAATGCTAGAACAAACAGAGCAATAATGATGCTGATGGGTATTAGGAATACTATTTTTCTATCAAACATATGTTTAGGATTAGAGGATTAATAAATCATTTTACGGGTCATGCCACCATCAATAATATAATTCGCACCGGTAATGAATTGAGCTTTATTGGATGCTAAGAAATCGACTAAATAACAAATATCTTGAGTGGTGCCAACTCGTCCGCTGGGATGGAGCGCATGATCATCTGCATTGATTGGGTGAGTAGTCTCAGTACCGGACTTTTTAAATTCACTCACGTCTATCCAGCCTGGACTAATGCAATTAACGCGGATATCAGGCGCAAGGCTAATTGCGAGTGAGTGAGTTAATGAAATCAATCCTCCTTTTGATGCAGAATAGGCTTCTGTGTTTGCCTCTGACATAAGTGCACGAGTGGAGGCAATATTTATTATGCTGCCACCGTTTTGTTTTAGAAAAGGCGCTGCATATTTGCTGCATAAAAAAGGGCCGGTGAGATTGCTAGCAATTACGGTAGACCATTCGACCAGTGTTAATTCGCTAATAGGTTTTTGTCGATTAACAGCTGCGCAATTGATAAGTGTAGTAAGACCACCAAAGCGTTCTATGCTATTTTGAATCATGTGTTGTACTTGATTTTCATTGGCAACATTACATGGTGCCCAAAGAAACTGCGCCTCATTCTTAAATTGTAACAGCAATTCAGCGCCTGCGGTTTCATCAATGTCGGCACAAACGACACTATAGCCCTTGGATATGAAAAAACCGCATAGCGCACGTCCGATGCCTTGGGCGCCGCCGGTGATTAAGATCGTTGGAATGGATTCGCTCATATAGTCTTGCAGTTGCTTATTTCACAGGCTTGCTCACAACTTTCGAGCACAAACAGAATATTGGTATCATAAAACCAACGTTAAGTATGGACAAATATGCAGCGTATTGCAAAGACTTTGCGCCCGCTTAGTCATCCTTAAATGAAACAAGGGTTTACTTAGTGACCTAAAAGAATAGCGTAGCGTGTTTGCCAATGCCTATCCAAAAACACGCCGAAGTAAGTCTGTTGTTCTGGCGACCGGATCTTTTCGAATACGACCCTCTTCTTCAGCAATTTTTAGGAATAAACCGTCCATCGTTTTTTGGGTAATATACTCGTCTAGTTCAGGTAAGTTATTGGTTAGGGATGGAGCAACAAAACGCAAACGATTTCGAATTTTTTTATAAACTTTGGTAACGCCGACAGTTTTTGTGGCGTCGGTCACGATAGGTTTGATTGTGCCGTGTAAACGCGAGCCTTCGGTTCGTTCAAAATATCTTGTGGCAGCATCATCGGAGCCAGCAAGAATTGTTAAAGCGTCGATTATTGTCATTTTTTTTATGGCATCGACAAAAATATTTAAAGTGGTTTTGACTGCAAGCTCGGCGGCGCGATTCATAGTTTGAATGAATTCATCCGCCAGTTTATTTTGCCCAATCTTACGAAGGGTTTGGTCAACTTTAAGTAGTTCCGGAGGCATTAGAATTTTAACGCTTGGATCTTTGTAAAAACCGTCGGTCTTTCCAAGAGTGGTGACGGCTTTGTCAGAACCGTTCTCTAAAGCCTGCTTTAATCCTTGTGCGACTTCTTTTTGGTTGGGTTTATCAGATTTTTGTTCTTCGACTATTTGAGCTGCTTCTTTCAATTTGTCGCGCCAATCCGCCTGAATAGCGCATGAATATGCGATGCAAATAGGCAAGATGCAGAGCATGAGAAAAGTTTTTAACATGAGTTCGTCCCTTATTATTTTCTATAAGCATACGTGCTTCATCTGTATATCGCAATCTTAAGTGGACTTTCCGATCTGAAAGCTCTGATCTAATTGGCGATCGATCTCGCTCATGGAAACAACAATTTCTTTGCCATCTTCAAATGCAGTAACCATGCGTTGCCGACAAAGATCGATTATGTGGCGAATGTTATTCTCCTGTTCATCACTCAAGCCCAAGCTAATGAAAGCGTTTTCTATGTCATCCATCATGGTTTCAATAGCCTCTATATTACGTTCTTGAAGTGTTTCTGTAGCCCCTCGGACTTTTTCAAGGCCAAGTTTGACTGTACTTACAATATTGTCTTTTTTGTTAGAGATAGCATATTTATTTAAAACGTCAACTCGTGACGCGAGTGCGTTGCACAACGCACCTAAAGTGTCTTTCAAAATGCCATAGCGTTCTTGATTGGTAATAGGCATGTTTTTTATTAAAAGAGAAAAGTCACTATAATTAATTATTGTGCGGGCTCCGAAATCGAGAAAGCGTTCTTTGTTGCGGGATAACTCAAGTAGATTGGATTCTAAAGGTGTTGCGGTACCGGTTGAGCTAAACGTTTGCAGGCCATCAGTCGTATCGAATTGTATTACACAGTTGAGCTGGAAGTTGTCAGTTACGCTGAATAATGTGTCTGATAAATATTCAAAGGTGTGAGTTTTTTGTATGGTATTATAAAAATCCAGTACTTGGCCCAAATCACCATAATATTTCATTATTTGTTCGGTTGTTTTGTGACTTTCTACTATTTGTTCATTTAAATCTTTTAAGTGTTTTTCTGAGTCTAAAAGGCTTTTAATCTTGTATTTTAGTACGTTTTCTTCGATGGGTTTTTCAATATAATCATCGGCGCCGGCTTCATAGCCGCGAATTTTTTCTTCTATGTCCGTTAATGCTGAAACAAAAACCAAAGGGATGTCTTTTAGATTCTCATTTGATTTGATGTCCTTGCAAAGGTCGTAACCATTAATGTCAGGCATATTAATATCGCATAAAATTAGACGAATCTCTTGGTCGCAGTCTAAAGTCGTAAGTGCACTGCTGCCATTGCTAGCAGGAATGCTTTGGTAGCCAAGTTTGCTGATTAACAGTTCGTGCATATTGAGTACGTCTTCGTCGTCTTCCACGATTAATATTTTTTCTTGCATGAGACCACCTTGTTTGCTGTTCATAGAGGTCGTCGTTTGCTGTTTAAATATTTAATCTTTTTTCACTGAGGAAAACGTCAAACATAGCTAATAAATAGCTTGCGCTAAAGGTGGGAGATTTCGATTGGCGCCCATGGCTTGCTGCATAAAATAATTTTTGACCCCTGGCAGTTGATTGCTAAGCTTCAAGCCGCTATTACGCAACAGGCTCAAAGATGGATTATTGTTACTAAAAAGCCATTTAAAAGCATCCATACTGCTCATCATAAGTAGATTGTCACCTTTGCGGGCGCGCTCATAACGCCGCAAAATATGTTGTGCACCAATATCTTTGTTCTGCTCTAAAGCTTGACTAATCACCTGAGTAAGGCTGGCAACGTCAAGAAAGCCAAGATTAACACCCTGCCCAGCCAATGGGTGAATGGTGTGCGCAGCATCGCCCACTAAAACCATTCGTTGAGCAATATAGCTTTGAGCATGTTGTCGTTGTAGAGGAAAAACACCGCGTGAACTAGTTTGATTGACCTCACCTAATGGTGATTCAGCGATAGCTGAATTGAGTTCTAGCAAAAACTGTTCATCACTCGCGTGCTTTAGTTGATTGGCTTGCTCGGGTGAGGTTGACCAAACAATAGAACAATAATTTTCCTGCAAAGGTAAAAAAGCCAGAGGGCCGGAGCTGAGAAAACGTTGCCAAGCGGTTTGTTGATGTGATTCTGATGTTTTAACCGTGCAAACTAGGGCGTGTTGATGATAAGACCACGCGGTGACCTCTATACTGGCTTGTTGGCGTAGTAGCGATTGGGCACCATCGGCGGCAATAATGAGTTTGCTAGTCAAATTTAAAGTGTTTTGATTGTATTGCAATAAAATTTCAACCTGATGATGATGAAAGTGTATTGTTTCAATTTGCGCGGGCGCGAAAATGTCAATCGTTTGTTGTTGTATAATTTGCCATAAACTACTGATAACAACATTGTTTTCAATAATATGACCCAAGCAAGGTTCACCAATATCAGCACAATCAAAATGAATATAACCACTACCGCTTGCATCCCAAACATGCATGTGTTCATAGGCATTGGCGCGTTTTTCCAAAATTAGCGGCCAGGCATTGAGACGCTTTAAGATGCGTTGTGAAGCTAGGGTAATCGCGCTGACGCGCATGTCAATTGTATCCTGCTGCCACTGGGTTTGAGCGCTTTTAATGTCAATAATCGCAACCGATAATCCTAATTGGGAAAGTGCGCACGCGCTTGCGGTGCCAACCATTCCTCCGCCAACAATAATAACATCATAGTCGTAACACTTGCTCACAAACGTAGTCCTCTGGCCAGACGTGGCAAATGACCTTTGACTCCCATGGCTTGCTGTGCCAAACGGGTTTTAGTGCCTGGAATTAAATTGGTAAGTCCAAGTGCTTTTGAGCGTGAATAAGATAAAGGTGAAAAATTATTGGAAAAAATATTTACCAGGCGATCGGTAAATTTAATAGTGCTTTGATGGTCGAGTTGCTGGTGTTGTTCGTATTTTTTTAGCACGCTTAAATCACCAATATCGAGTCCCTGATTGCTTGCGTCAATAATGATCTCTGCTAAGTATGCTGCGTCGCGGATTCCCAAATTAAAACCTTGGCCGGCGATTGGATGCAAGCTGTGGGCAGCATTACCAATTAACGCACCCCGTTGACAGACCAAGCGCTTGGCACGTATTAGTTTTAATGGGTAACAATGACGACGACCAAGGCGGGTGAATTTCCCAAGACGATAGCCCATGTCTGATTGAAGTCTATTGAGGAACTGTTCGTCGCCCAATTCGAGTGTTGATGCAGTATTCTCTCGTTTAACGGTGTATACCAATGAGCAGCGTTGTTGACGAATTGGCAGCAAGGCAACGGGACCATGCGAAGTAAAACGTTCAAACGCCATGCCGTGATGGGGTTCGCTGGTCTCGACCGTGCTTATTATTGCGTCCTGTTGGTAATCATGAGTTTCATGGGAGATTGCAAGCAATTGACGGGTCAAAGAGCTAGCGCCATCAGCAGCAATAACAAGTTTGCATTGCAGTGTGGGACTGTCTGCGTGGTTCAAATGAATATTAAGGATATCGTTTTTGTTCTCAATGCTAGCTAACTCTGCTGGACAGATTAAATGAATGTGTTTGCTGTTGTTAATATGTTTCATCAGGACGCGACCAAAATCTCTATTTTCTACCACATAGCCCAATGCCGGCACTTGTTGTTCGTCTGCATTCAAACGAGTAACGCCAAAATGTCCTTGATCTGAAATATGAATAGTGTTTATCGCAGTAAGATAATCTTGTAATTCGTCAGTGATGCCCATAGACCGTAGAATACGAAAACTACCGAAGGCGAGGGCAATGCAGCGTGCGTCAAAACTGGGTTGATGGTTATCTTGAAATGAAAATTTTTCAACAATTGCAATTTTTAAATTAGTACTGCGCAAGGCCGCCGCTAAACTGGCGCCAACCATGCCGCCGCCAATGATGACTAAATCATATTGTGGTATCTGTTTCATATCGCTTCAGCCATTAATGCTTCAATATCGCTAATTTCTTTTACGACGTCACTAGTGAGAATCTCGCAGGACGATTTGTTCACTAGTACGTCGTCTTCGATACGTATACCAATGCCACACCACTTTTTAGCAACACCTTTTGTGTTGGCGGCAATATAGATTCCTGGCTCGACAGTTAAAACCATGCCTGGCAGAAATTTACGCCATTGACCATTAACTTTATAAGCACCGACATCGTGCACATCCATGCCTAGCCAATGCCCGGTATTATGCATATAAAATTGTTTGTATTTTTCTTCTTTGATTAACTTGCGAATATTGCCCTTTAAAATGCCGAGCTTGACTAAGCCTTTGGTTAACACTTTGACTGCAGCATCATGAGGTAGATTCCATGGTTTCCCGGGTTTGATTTGATTGATTGCAGCTTGTTGCGCATCAAGCACAAGCTGATATAAGAGTTTTTGTTCATTTGAAAATTTTCCACTTACAGGAAATGTGCGCGTAATATCTGCTGCATAGTTGTCAAATTCGGCGCCTGCATCAATGAGTAATAAATCTTTCGCCTGAAGTTGCGAATTATTTTCCGTGTAATGCAAAATATTGGCATTGTCGCCACTGGCGACAATTGAGTTATAAGCGTGATGACAATTGTTTTTGCGAAAAACATGGTCGAAGCCCGCTTCAATTTGATATTCCCATTGGCCGGGTTTGCAGCTACGCATAGCCTCTTGATGTGCTTGCGCAGACACTTTCGCGGCAACACGCATGCGTTGAATTTCCCATGGAGATTTAATGAGACGCATATTATGAAGAAGGTTTTCATGTGAATGAATTTCAGTAGGCGCGTTTACACCACTGCGATATTTTTGTTTGACTTTTTTAATCCACGCTTGCACTTGTTGATCGAAATCTGGTTCCTCACCCATGGGGTAATAAATGCGTTGTTGATTCTCGAGCAATGTAGGCATTTGTAGGTTCATATCATCAAGCGAATATGCTTCATCAACACCATAAACACTGCGTGCTTCGGTCTGACCGACACGACGTCCTGTCCAAGTCTCCGCAAGTGTATTTTTTGGTAGGCTGAATAATACAGTATGGGGTGTTTTGTCCTTGCGTATGACAAGCACAGCATCGGCTTCGGCAAAGCCGCAGAGATAATAAAAATCACTAGCTGGTCGAAAACGATATTCTGCATCCCGATTGCGAATTTTCTCATGACCGGTGGCTATTATTAGCACTGATTTGGGTGGTAGTTGTTTAATGAGCGCACGTCGACGTCGTGCATATTCACGCAAATCCTTATGAGTATACATAATAAGGTCTAATGTAGGATTTGGCCTTCAGCAGAATGCAAATGACCGTTAAGTTCGTTATAAATAACCAATACGCCGATACGAATATATTCCACAATCTCATTATAAGCAGCTTCGTTTTCCTCGTCGTCATCACCTGCATCATACCCTGTTTTTGAGATATCTACCATATCTGCCAAAACCTCACCTGCCTCGTCAGGTAGTTTTTTGGGATCAGATAAATTGGATAAAGACATGCCAAACAAAAAACCCTGACACCATTCGCCGAGATCAAGTATGCGTTGGTCGAGTGAAGTGTCGTCGCTGGGTAGGAGTAATTTTAGAGCAAAATTGCCGTCAGTAATTTGTTCGAAGGTTTGATCATGTAAATCCATCAAGAGCTTATGGCTTTCTTTTACTAATACATCTCTTGGGTCACGATCACCAATAATTTGTGGAATCCAACTATTAATATCCCCGCGACCCGTAGCGCAAATCATTCCACATAACATACCATGGGCCTCCGCCGTATCTGCCTCCGCATTTGCTCGGCGTAAAGCGTCATCAACCTGGTTAAAACTAATTTTGGTGGATTTTTTCATAATTGAAAATAATGATCTCGGGTAGTAGCTAAAGGTAATGGTTTGGCGATATTTGCAAATGATGTTCCATGTTAAATTGCGAAGACGGATATCTGGCCTTATTACACATTTATCTCTGTCTAGGCTTGGGCGCATAATGCTAACATTACCCGATCATTAGGCCAAGTTAATTACGGAAATCGAAGAATAAAAAATAATTCGAATAAACAACGGGATTTGCGTTGACCTAGTGACGCCACGCAATTATATTTTGGCTCATGGGGGATAGAAAAACATCGATTTATGATGAAAAAGAGCGATTGCTGCAACTGGAGCAACGTATTGATGCGTTGATCAGTTTATGCGATCAATTACGGGCGGAAAACCAAGATTTGCGGCAACGTCAAGCGGAAATATTAGCAGAGCGCTCTGATTTGCTAAATCGCAATGAGGTTGCACGGGAGCGGGTTGAATCCATCATTTCTCGTTTGAAAGAAATGGAAACCGAGGCACAATAACAATGGAACCTATAGCAGTAACTGTGGAGATCCTGGGGAAGGACTATCGGGTAGCATGCTATGATCATGAAAAAGATGCACTAATTGCATCAGCAGCATACCTGAATGAAAAAATGCGTGATATTAAAAATAGCGGCAAAGTGGTCGGGGGTGAACGCGTTGCAGTGATGGCAGCATTAAATATTGCGCATGAATTGTTGCAAAATCGAGTTGAGTTTGAAAGTCGAGATCAAGACTTAAAACATCGATTGCAGGGATTGCAAGAAAAAATCGAAGGTGCGTTAGATCGCCAAGCTGTGATACAGTAAAACTTACTAAAGTAAGTCATGACAGCTGGCTAGAACTAAAGTTTTTAGCGCTTCATACGATTAGTTTCGGCGTTCTCTGTGATATTCGAGGAAGCTCCGGTACATTCTTGAGCCGATATTGTTACCCAGGGGGCTAAAATCTAGTGATGTGAGCATGTCCGCTCGACGGAAAGCCTAATTCATTAGTCGTTGCTCCCACTTGAACCTATGGGTTCAAGGAAAACGGAGTCCACGGTATTTGCGGAGAACGCCTTCTATCTAAGTTATGTCCTCAACGGTTTGCAAAAAAAATATTCGTCAATCCATACGTGCACAGCGTCGAGCTTTGAGTAACGCCGAGCAACAACTTGCTGCGCTAGCGGTGCGCGATCACCTAAATCATTGGTCTGAATTTCGTCGTTCAAAACGCTTGGCATTTTATTTGGCTAATGACGGGGAAGTGCAAACAGAAGCGGCTATTGATCTTGCATGGTCGCGAAAACAAAGTGTTTTCTTACCAGTGATTCAAAGTTTTCATTTTAATCGAATGCGTTTTTCAGGTTTTACTAAAAAAACAATATTATCTGCTAATCGGTTTGGTATTTTGGAACCAGTGCATAAAACCGTTGCTCTGCAAACTGTCATGTCTTTGCATATGGTTTTTATGCCGTTAGTGGCGTTTGATGCTAAGGGTGCACGCTTAGGCATGGGTGGCGGGTTTTATGATCGTAGTTTTGCTTTTCTCTTGAATCGGCAGTCTTGGCGACAACCAAAACTGATTGGGCTTGCACATGATTTTCAACAAGTACAACAATTGCAAATGGAAGCCTGGGATGTTCCCTTGCATGCGGTGGTAACTCCCGCAGGTATCACGCGTTTTTAGGGGGAATGATGAACTTTTGGTTATTCAAATCCGAGCCTGATGCGTTTAGCATTGATGATTTGAAACAAAAAAAAATAGAACATTGGGACGGTGTACGCAACTATCAGGCGCGAAACTATATGCGTGATGAAATGAAGCAAGGTGATCTTGGTTTTTTCTATCATTCAAGCTGTAAACAGCCAGGTATTGTTGGAATAATTAAAATTAAACGCGAAGCCTATGCTGACTTCACGTCCTGGGATCCTGAAGGCGACTATTATGATCCTAAAAGCTCCGTCGATAATCCCCGGTGGGTTATGGTGGATGTACAATTTGTTAAAAAATTCAAGCGTGTTATTTCTTTGGATGAATTAAAACAAAACCGAAAGCTCCAATATATGCAGCTATTAAAAAAAGGCAATCGTCTGTCTATCATGCCTGTACATGCTGAAGAGTGGGAAACTATTTTAGCATTGCTCTAGTTTTGATTATTTGTGCCGTTATTTTTGCATGATGGCCTATGATCACTTTAAGTATTTCAATTGATTGTGAATTCCTAATAGGTCATCTTGGCTTGATCACTGAGTAAGATGATTTTTTATGCGCAAGATTTTTTTGCTTCTTCTTGTATTTACACCGTTTTTGGTTCGTGCAGAGTTTCCTTTGTCACGGGCCACAATAGTAGAAGAAGCGTATTTGCGTGTGCAGGCCAGTGAGGTGCGTTCAGCTTTTGAATTGTTACTTAAATACGAGTTTCTTTTTAACGCCTATGCCAGTCAGGAATATGTTTTAGGGATTGCCGCACTCGATCTTGGTGATAAACAACGAGCACAGCAAATTATTGAGCAAGTGATTGCGCGCTATTTGTCATCTCAATTCAAAACACAGCTTGAAGACGCCATGCATGATAGCGAGGACATTATGCGAGCCAATCATTCGCTGCTAGAGAACTCCACTAAAACAAAATCAGAATCGATGCTGGCATTTGTTGACACGGATGACATTGCACCTGCCGTTGTCAAGCCAAGCTTGAAATCTAAAGTTTCTGCACTTGTCGCCAGTCGTTCTGGCGTGGATACCAATGCATACGCGGCAAATGAGAATAACCTGTTTCTATTAACCAGCTTAAATTCTGCGGGTACTAAAGATCTATCAATTTACTCCGACGGGTTAACTCGATTTAATTGGACAAGCGAAATACCGAAAGTGAAATTCTCACTTGATGCTTATTTGCAGCAGCGACGTCATTTTTATGCGGAATCCGTTTTTACGGGTTTAAGAGGTGCTGATGTTAATTTTTTTGTGGCTAAGGGACTGGCAACGCTAGATTTGCATATGGCTTATGACCAGCAGCGTTGGGACGGCGGTTTTAATGCTGATACTAGTGTTGCGCAGGTATCATGGTTGTTTCCACGAGCTAGTGTAATTGCATCAACAGCCATATTTAAATATGCGCGTTTTCGTGCAAAAGCCGCGTACGCAGAACGCAGTGTTAATCAATATCTGTCGGCGGTTAAACTTGATTATAAATCCACAGGTGTGAATGCTTTTCAAGCTGAATTAGGTGTGAATGCTGCTTATGCGCGAGCAGTGGAAACGGCTTCGCCGTTTAGTCATTATTATGCGGGTGGCTATTTGCAATTATTGCAACCAATGTTTGTAAAGATAAAAATGCAAATCTCCTTGAGGCTGGATTGGACACATACCTTGTTTACTAGTGGTTTCTGGGGATTTAATCGTCATGATGAATTGAAGTTATTGCGCACCTCTGTCGATGTTGAAGCGTTTAGAAATTGGCAAATTACCACAGGCTTTAGTTATAGTTTGAATCAATCCTCGGCGCAAGCTTATACCTATAACCGTCTCGATCTGTTTCTACAAGTGTCACGAAGTTTTTGATAAACTGCTGAGTCGTTATTCGTACACATTTTCACTGGAGCAATTTTCGTGACTCAACAATTACAGCAGATTTTGACATCTGTCACTCAGCAATCGATTCATATTAAGCAAGTACGTCCTGTTGCTGGTGGCAGTATAAATGAATCCTTGCATGTGGCTACGGATCAAGGTAATTTTTTTGTCAAGCTTAATCAAGTCGAATTACAAGATATGTTTGCAGCTGAGCACGAAGGATTATTAGCAATGGCGCAAACAAGCAGTATTCGTGTGCCCCAATCATTTGCTTATGGCGTGGAGCAGACGGATGCATATATTGTAATGGAATACATTGAGCTAGGATCAGCAAAGTCGAGTTCAGCAACACTATTAGGCGAACAACTAGCGGCTATGCATCAACACACACAGGCGCAGTTTGGCTGGTATCGGCATAATACGATCGGCTCCACGCCACAAATAAACACCTTGGAAAGCGATTGGGTGACTTTTTTTGCAGAACATCGACTGCTTTTTCAATTACAGTTAGCCGCACGCCATGGATTCTCCGGTGATTTACAACAACAGGGGGATCGTCTAGTCAATGGATTAAAATATTTCTTTACAGATTATCAACCGCAAGCATCTTTATTACATGGCGACTTGTGGTCAGGCAATTATGCTTATGATAAAAATGCACAACCTGTAATCTTTGATCCTGCCGTGTATTATGGTGATCGTGAAACTGATTTAGCGATGACCGAACTATTTGGTGGTTTCCCTGCTGATTTCTATGCAGCTTACAATCGAGCATGGCCACTCGACTCAGGTTATCAAGTGCGTAAACATCTTTATAAGCTTTATCACGTGCTGAATCATCTTAATCTTTTTGGCGGTGGTTACTTGAGCCAGGCGCAACAGCTACTGGATCGGTTGCTCAGTGAACTCAATTGATTTTTCTGTGAAACTGATAGGATAGGCTTCTTCAATTATTGGCGTGACGATCAGGTCTGACAAAATAACCGTTGCTAAACTGTAACTATGTGAACGACGTATGCGTAATAAAGAATAATAATTATCATAGATCAGAAAGGCTGGCCCGTCGCTTCCCTCGGGCGTGAAAATCGCGCCGAAATAATCACTATAGATTAACTCAGAGCCATCAAGCATGACCACGCCAAGTTCCTGCCAATGCCCAATATCCCATAATTGATTGATGCCGAATTGGGTTTTATCAGCATCTTTTGGTACGATCACCGCTCGTCCCCAGATTTGGCTTTCATTCCAGCCATTCAATATCACAAGTTTGGCCATGGCCGCCCATTGGTCTTCTGCTTCATTCCAAATATCGATTTTGCCATTTCCATTTTGATCGATTGCGACTTGAGCATATTGACTAGGTAATATGAGAGTGTTGCCTAATTGTCCTTGGCGATTACCCAATAATTGCTCAAGCGTGACTTGCTTGCTGTTAAGCAGTTGCAAAGCCGCTAATAGCTCGCGACGATGTTGTGGGCTTTTGGGTTTAAAGTAGGCCCAGGCTGTCAGTGTGGTAATCACTGGATAGTTGGTTTTATTTTTGCCGAAGTCGGAATTAATTGCACTCATGGCGAGAAGTAAGCGTGGTGCCACGCCAAATGCTATTGCCGTATTTTTTAATGCTTGGTTCTGATCATATTCTTGCCGTATGTCATTAATTCTGTCGAGAGTCAGTATGCGGTTTATATAGTCGCTTAAATTTTCCTTGCCGACACGGCGATTACTATTACTGGCAGGAATTTTAGGTGCTCGTTGTAAATCAGCGAAAACCTTATCGAGTAGTGCTGCGGAAATGTTCTCAGCGACAGCGTCTCGTTTTAAATTGTTAAGCCAAGTGGGAAATTCGAGGCGTGGCGCAGTTTTGGCCCAAGTGGATAGCGGCAGTATTGACCCGGTGAAAACTAATAGGCTTAGACAAATTGGCAAGTGGCGAAATAGTTGGGTAGACTTCATTTTGCGATCCGTTGCGAATGAGGGCGTGTATAGGTAGGTAAAATGCGATTTTAATGCCAGACCATTTGGCTGGAATAGCGCATTTTTAAGCTAAAATTCAGATCGCCCCAGTAACTTCAATCTTTGATACAAATAATAGCGTGAGCATGTGGGAGGGGAGTCCTATGAAAAATTTAGCGAATTTAGTCGTATGCAGTATTATGCTTGTTTTATCCGGTGCGGCTTATGCAGAGTCGCAAGTCAATGTTTTATTACAAGAATGGCGTTTGGTCACTGATGTCTCCACGGTTAAAGCAGGCCCGGTCACCCTGTCGATTCAGAATCGCGGTCGTGAGCCTCACGAATTTGTGCTCATGCGCACGGATCAGCCATATAACCGCTTACCCTTAAAATCTGCCGGTGGTATTGATGAGGATAAAGCGGGTAGCGTCATATCAGAAGTTGAAGATATTGGGCCGAAAGATAAACGTATTATGAAAGTGAATTTAGCCCCAGGCACTTATGCGTTAATTTGTAATATGGTCGAAATGGAGGAAGGTCAATTGGAGCAGCACTATTCCATGGGTATGCATGCTTCTTTAGTAGTAAAATAAATAAAAAATTGTGTAAGGGTTTTAAAAAGGCAGGTATTAATCCTGCCTTTTTTATTCTACAAATTACTCCACCATAAACGAAAACGTAATCCCCATTCTGTGCTATAACCCACTTCAGTGAAGCGAATTTGCCCCTCTTTATCAACAATAAAACTAGAGGGAAAGGCTTTAACACCATACTGTTTGGCTAAAATACCGGTTTCGTCTACAAGTACGGGTACACGTATTTTTCGCTCTGTCACCGCGTTTTTCACTGTTTGGTAGGAACCCGATTGGCTTGCTATTGCAATGACTGGGTAGTCATCTGAAATTCTATCAATTGAGTTTTGTTCCAAGCGACAGACACCACACCAAGTTGCCCAAAAGTGGACTAATGTGGCTTGGTCTAAATCATGAGGGATATTGATGGGGGTTTGATCCAAGTGTACACCTTGGATGCCAGGTGCTTGGCCATGAGGCGTGTCCCATTGATAATAGGTTTGGACCATATAATAAAAGATGAAAATAATTGCCAAATTGATAAGGATTTCTTTTGCTAATTTTCTGCGGGATTTTATCAATTTTTTAATTGTAAATTTTCTCATATGTCGCTTTTGCATTAGTCTTGAAATCTGTGCGTATTGAATAAAATCATCTAGTTACCTTTGTTCGCTGGTTGTGATTGAGTCAAACAAATCCATGAGAGTTTAACATGATTTTTTTATGTCGGCTTTGTAAGGCCATTTACTTAATAATCAAGGAAAAAGTGTCGATAGCCAAGTGCTCAAGACAAGTCTAAGTGACAGCTAGATAACAAGGATTGAACAATGATTAAAGTACTATCAGTAGATGATTCACGGGTGATTAGAGAATTAGTTGAAAGCGTATTAAAGAATGCAGGTTATGCGGTGACCAGCGCCGAAGATGGTTTGGCGGCATTGGAACTGGCACGAAAAGAAAAGTTTGATCTGGTTCTCGCGGATATTAATATGCCCCGTATGGATGGTATAGGAATGGTGAGCCGTCTACGTAAAATTGATGGCTATGAATTTATCCCAATGATCATGATTACCACCGAAAGTGGCGAAGATAAAAAATTAAAAGCAAAGAACTTAGGGGCCACTGGCTGGATGACAAAACCCTTTACGCCGGAGCGACTACTTGCAGCAGTTAAAAAATTGGTCGGTTAATGGAACAGATTGCCAAACCCGCCGGTGGCTCTTCATCAAGTATTCAATCTGATGCGTTTCGTCACATGGCAGAAATTCCGTCAAATGCGGTTGAATTTGACAAACTAAGTCTTGCATTTAAACAAACACTTCCTGGATTTATTGTCTCACTACTCAATGGCGGCTTGTTATGTATTGTCTTGTGGGAAGTGGTTGCACACGAGCCATTGTTGTTCTGGATGGGAGCACTGGGTTTGCTCTTCTTATTGCGTTTTTCAGTGGCTTATCGTTATAGCAAAAAAAGTGTAGATGAGTTACGTCAAGAATGTAAACAATGGAAAATTGTGTTTGTTATTTCTGCCGCTCTTGGTGGGATTGCTTGGGGTAGTATTGCCGTACTTGCTTTTCCTGAGGAAGCGGTTTACCAGACATTTGTGGCATTTGTTCTCGGCGGCATGTTGGCGGGCGCCTTAACCAGCTACTCCACCTATCCAATCGCATTCTATTTATATGCCTACTTTAGTTTAACACCATTCATTCTCAAATTGGCTTTTCTACAATCGTTTCTCTCCAGCATGATGGCAATCATGGCCACTTTATATTTGTTGGTGATTAGTTATATGTCCCGAGTCATGGCAAAGAATACAGAAGATGCAATTTTAATGGCTTATCGTGCTAATCGATTACATCAATCCTTGCAAGACGAACAAAAACAAAAAGAGCAAGCAAAAGCAGCGGCCAAAAAACATGAGCTACGCGCCAATATGTTTGTCGATGTTGCGTTTGAAGGTTTGTTTATTCATTGTAATGGCGTAATTAAAGATGCGAATTTGGCCATCTCTAATATGTTAGGCAAACCCATTGGTGAAATTATTGGCAGCCATGTGCTGGAATATGTGGCAGACGATAGAAAACAGGAAATTATAAAACGCCTGGCCACCCCAATTGCAAGCCCCTATGAAACAATTATTGTCGATGCTGAGGGCCAGCGTATTGAAGTGCAAGTATGCAGTAAAGACTATGGTGACTGGGATGGAATGTCTGCACGCGTGGTGGCCTTGCGGGACGTGAGTGAGCAGAAAGCAAATGAACGTATGATACGTGAAATGACAAATTATGACGCCTTAACAGGACTGCCCAATCGCAACTTATTAATGCAAAGCCTACAGCGAGCGGTTGCTCGTGCCAAACGCCAGAAGATGAGCCTAGCGGTTCTGTTTATTGATATTGATAACTTTAAAGTGGTGAATGAGTCGCTAGGTCATGAAAAAGGTGATTCAATTTTATGGCAATTTTCCGAGCGCTTAAAACTGGCCATGCGCGATGTGGATATGGCTGCGCGCTGGGGTGCTGATGAATTTTGTATTTTGATTGAGTTTATGAGTTCGCGTGCTGACGTTGAAAGTATCGCCAGGCGTATTCTGGCTGTTATGGAAATGCCCTTTCAAATTAATAAACAAGATTTGTATTTATCTGCAAGCATTGGTTTTGCATGTTATCCTGATGATGCAAACGACGTGGCGCAACTCGTTAGCAACGCAGATAAAGCAATGCATCAGGTGAAACTATCTGGGCGGAACAATTATGCAAGTTTCAATGAGTCGATTTCAGCAAAAGTGAATCGTCGGTTTGAGCTAGAACGCGAATTACATCGAGCGATTGAGAAGCACGGTTTTGAACTATATTATCAACCAAAAATTAATTTGAGCAATAATCAGTTGCTAGGAATGGAGGCCTTAATTCGTTGGAACCATCCGGTAAATGGTTTGATTTCTCCATTAGAATTTATTCCTTTGGCCGAAGAAACCGGTTTGATTTTGCCTATTGGTCAATGGGTGATTCAAGAAGCATGTCAGCAAGTGCGTTTATGGTTGGACAAAGGCTGGAGAGATTTTACGGTGGCCATAAACGTATCCTTACGCCAGCTAAACCAAGCAGATTTTATCGACAAGTTAGCAGAGACTATCGTGGCTCATCAAATCGAGCCGAACATGATTGAGCTGGAATTAACAGAGAGCGCATTAGCACGCGACATGGAATTTGCGGTGACCTTATTAAATAAATTGCGTTCAATTAATGTTAAATTGTCGATTGATGATTTTGGAACAGGATATTCTTCATTTGCTTATTTGAAACATTTTCCAGTGGACTATTTAAAAATAGATCGCAGTTTTGTTGCTACG
>JAOUJM010000400.1 GCA_029883265.1 Gammaproteobacteria bacterium | reverse complement strand
CGTGCGCGCTCGTCACACTGCAAATCGTGATTTAAAGATGGCCAGGCAACGGGTTCAAAGTTTTTTACTCAAATATCAGCAGACCTATACAGCGAAACCTTGGGGTGACCGCCACAAGATTTGGATGGGCGATCGTCAGTTTGAACATGAAGCGCAGCAAATTGCTTTTCAGCATTATGTTAACGCAACCGAACAAGCACTGGATCGACGAACTCAAATCGAAAATGAAATACGATCACTCTTACCCTCCTGGACATTAGTACCAGTTGTAGAAGCACTGCAAGCGCTCAAGGGTGTAGGCCTTGTTATCGTGGTGAGCGTGGTGACGGAAGTTGGTGATCTCACGCGATTCGATAATCCGTAACAACTAATGGCATTTCTCGGTTTGGTACCAGGTGAGTATTCCAGTGGCAGCAAAGTACGTCCACGAGGCATAACCAAAACAGGTAATACAGCACTGCGAACATTACTCTATGAAGCAGCTTGGAGCTATCGAACACGACCCAAAGTAGGTGCATGGATGTTAACGTATAGGCCTGATGTACCACAAATCGCAAAAGACATTGCTTGGAAAGCACAACTACGTTTGTGCAAACGTTACAAGAAATTAGTAAGTCGAGGAAAGAAATCACAGGTTGCAATCACTGCTGTTGCCCGTGAACTGGTTGGGTTCATGTGGGCAATTTGCATGGAACTCAAACGCGATTCACAAATGGTATAGCCACTATAAAAACAAACCCAGTGGGTTAGGCTGGACACCTGATCGGTTTGAAGGAATCCTCATCAAAAATTTGGAGTTTCGACCTCCGCAGATAGATCGAGGCAGCCTTCTTTGACGAATATCATCGTGGGGTAAACAATCCCCGAATAAGAGTTTGATCAACCGTCGATAAAATCAGGTGTCCTGCTTAGCCTATTGAGTTTTCTGGATGATGAATTGACTGGGAAAAATGCCAGGAGGAATAGGTTTGTATTTTTTATTGACAAAGGTCATAAGAGTGGGGATGACCGCAATACCGTCCGCAAGATGTTCAGAGGAAAGCAGCGAGCTGTATATAAGACACTGTTTAAAATACGGATTTCTTCACCGAGTTGACAACCCTTCCGCAATCAGACATAATGTCACCAGTTAATAACATTTGGTGACATTATGTCTCACCCCCCAAAACCGCACCCAGAAGCAGTATTTCACGCCCACGGTGGCCAGCTGCGTATGAGCGAAGCACTAGAAGCAGGTATTAGTCGTTACCGCCTCTACAAAATGCTGGATGAGGGCATTATCGAAAAGCTAGCAACGGGTCTATATCGTCTTACCGAACTTCCCCCAATCAGTGACCCCGACCTTGCAACTGTTACCATGAAATACCCCAAAGCGGTGGTTTGCCTAACGTCAGCACTCGCATTCCACAACATGACAACCCAAATCCCGCGCACTGTCTCCATTGCAATACCCAGAGATATGCGCATCCCGAAACTTGAATACCCACCAGTGCAGGCACATAAATTTTCTAACGATGCTTATCACACCGGTATTGAGAGCCACGCAATTGATGGAATTGAGGTGAAAATTTACGATAGAGAAAAGACCCTCGTCGACTGTTTTAAATATCGTAACAAACTGGGAATGGATCTTGTACTCGAAGCACTGAAACTTTATCGGTCTAGTAGCAAGATTGAGCTGGACAAGCTACTACAATATGCAAAAGTCTGTCGTGTTGAAAAGATAATGCGCCCCTACCTGGAGCTCTCTATATGACACGCAACGTAGCCGCATCCGTTCGTCAACGACTACTGAATATATCTAAATCAGACAAGCGTCCTTTTGGTGAGATACTCCAATATTACGCCATGGAACGCTTTCTATTTCGTTTATCACAATCAAAATTGCGAGATCGGTTTATACTGAAAGGTGCTTTACTGCTAAGCGTGTGGGAGATTGCTGATAAACGCGCAACAATGGACATAGATCTGTTGGGTCAAACCAGCAACGCAGAACAAACAATCAGAACTAATATCAGAGAAATCATTCAAGCTCCTATCGAAGATGATGGTCTGCTCTTTGACCCAGCTAGCATCACCATCGAACCCATTGATGAAGATGGCGATTATTCGGGTCTACGAGTAAAATTCAAGGGTGAACTGTCGCGAGCCAGAGTCCACATGCAAATCGACATCGGGTTTGGTGATCAAATACACCCTAGCGCCAAATTGGAATCACTCCCAGTAATCTTAGACCACCCTACACCAGATCTGTTTTGCTATTCCAAAGAAAGTGTCATCGCAGAGAAGTTTGAGGCAATGATTAAACTCTCAATGCTCAATAGTCGAATGAAGGACTTTTTTGACATCTGGATTCTATCGCGCTGTTTTGATTTTGATGGACAGTCGCTAGCGCAGGCCGTAGAAATCACACTAACCAACAGAAAGACAATACTACCGACTAATATTGCCGCCTTCTCAACTGAATTTGTAAATCAGAAGCAAGTCCAGTGGACCGCATTCTCAAAGCGACAAGAACCCAATATTGCCCCTGCGAATTTCTCTGAAGTAGTTTCACATATAGCAATATTTCTAACACCCGTCTGCAAAGCCCTTTCAACACAAATTCAGCTCAACTTGCACTGGAGCGCTAAAACACTTAGCTGGAAATAGACGCGCCACCGACTCCATTGCCACCTCCGCTGAAAACGTACAAATCGTATGATTGGTGAAATGTACGTTATGTACGTTTTTCACAGCCAGCACTAGCATTTATCACACATACCTTACTGTAAATTAGTTGAATTACTTCCACGATGTCCTCTTTCGCTAGTGATTCAAGATTAGATAGGAATATCGACTGCAAATCTTGAGAAAGCTTGCCAGTGATGGTTTCTCGAGTGAGAGGAATAGAAGCGCAACACCGCTTCAGTCGCTTAAATGCCAGCATACGGACTTGACGATAGGTTACGAGCTTTTCCATAAGTTGATCATAACTCGCAGCAAAAGTAGATAAACACGCAATAGAAGACGAAACATCTTCGGATGAAGAGTCTTCGTATTCGTTAACATTGGATTTATCTGTACTTTTCACCACGATTCATTCCTTGATCGTTCACTAGATTCACTTGTATGTAAGTACCACCCTAGTTAAACGCTAGGATGGTACTTGGTAGAACAATTATTGGATATTGACGGTAT
>JAOUJM010000399.1 GCA_029883265.1 Gammaproteobacteria bacterium | reverse complement strand
CTGCGCTAGAGGAAAGTTGTTTTTATGCAAAAAAGGTTTATTCAAGTGGTATGTGATGGTTGCACGAGGTTTGCCTTTGACCAAACCACGTGCCAAAACCAGTAAACCGTTTCAGCAAAACCTCAATCTGATAACTCGCGGTTTTTCTATAAAAATCGATTGTATTCACGACTTTATATTACCACAATTCATTGTGTAGAAGTTGTCTAGAGGTGGGGGAAATTTATTAAAAGTTTTAATACAACAAAAATAAAATTAAAGTGAAAAAATAGCTGAGTATCGAGAGGAAGTCTTTATTAACAAACTTTATAGGCATGATTATTTATATATAATGGAAATTCTTTTCAATATTTTTAATTAATAATTGATTGATGCCAGCCTCATGCGCAAACTCGCGCCAGTTCTGGATGGCATGTTGAATTTCATCAATCATGGTCTGCGCTTTTTTAAGACGTATAGAATCGGCAATACTTAATAAATCCGCTGTTGTAATATGATCCCGTTTACCATTAATGCTCATTTGATGTTGATTCGTCCATTGCCCGGCGGGATTATGCGCATAAGTCATGTCGTAGGCGGGGGATAAACGCCATTGGCCATTGTTTGCCATTAAAAAAGATATATTCTTAGTGTGATCGTCAAGATTACGCGCCACTACATTAAATACTAAACGTCGAAATAATTGTGCAGCATCGAGTTTGCTTAATCGCAATTGACGCATCACTTGAAATGCTTGCTCATAACTATAAGCACCCGCTTGGTTATAATCAAAATGCGCCAAGCCACATAAGGTCTGCATATGAATTTTCTCACCCGCTACCCGATCAAAACGTTTTGTCATAAAATGGGCGCGACCGTTTTCCTCCAACAAAACACAAGGCGACATGTGAATACCGGCGGCTAGCGCCATTAAATAATAGGCATATTCGATTCGACCAAAACTTTGTGGCTCACCAAGTTCGGCGTCAGTCACACCATCAAATTTCAAAATCCAATAATCAAAACCAGGCGGTGCTTGCACTTGACCGGAACGCACTTCGCCCTGATCGTTGATTGCAATCACGGCTTTAGCACGTGCACCCCCTGCTGAGGTGCCGACCCGTAGAATATCATTCAGCGCTTCTCGATTTTGTTGTTCACTTTTGCCGACTTCGACTTGTAAATTGTTTTTTTCTTGAGTGATGTGTTGCGCTAGCGCGACTAGCTCGCTTATTTCCAATGGCACAGAGGTGTTAAAAGCTTTATTTACCGCAGGTTCGAATTCCAATGCGCCCATGCCACGTTGTCCGCTATAACATAAACGTTCCACTGGACTAAAGCTGAAACGATCGCGGCCATTGCGCGCCAACCAGGCATCGATCACAAGATTGCCGAATTTATCGGGCAGGGCATCGGCTAACATGCCGGGCAATCCGAGAAACGTGTCTTTATTTAAACTGGGAAATGAAAATATGCCATCGCCACGTTGCGCTTGTTGCAGGCTCATGTGTAGCGGCGCAATGTCTAATCCACGTTTTAAAAAACTCGGTTCGTATTCAAACATCGCGTATTCACGTTCAGGCAACCAAGCCAATGCACCGACATCGTGACCCCAAAGTTTGACCATAGCGGTTTCAACACGGCTTACCATTCGTTTTCATTCTCGGATGGTTTGCCTCGTTTGCCGCTTGCGCGTTCACGCTGATGCCCCTTGGCGCGCGCCAATTGCAAAGGGCTGATAGTGATTTCAGGAATGAAATGATCCAGCCCATCAAGCGCATCCAGTTCACGCAACACCATGATAATTGTCGATATTTTTCCGCGACCCGCTTCCAATGCCTTGATGGAATTCAATGACAACTGCACCCGCTCAGCAAGTGCCTGCTGAGTTAGATTATGGCGCAAACGCAAGCTACGAAAGCGTTTGCCGAGTTCGCTTTCAATGGCTTGGTCGGATAAGGTGGATATGCTCATAATAGCCTTAAAAACATCTATTAAATAGTTATAGTTCCATAAAAGAACAAAAAAGGACTGATATGAATTATAGTATATTTATCGGTTGGTGATAATAATAGATTAAAAAAAGAAAAAAAAACCGTGAAAAGTTTAATAATAGCCCAAAAAAGGGTTGTTGTGTTAGTGCTCCTACGAAATTCATCAACAATCCAGCGCTAACACCAGCAAATAAACCAGCATATAACTTCAAACCTACTCAGACCTGATTGGCTTAAATTAAACCTAGTGGTACAACCTGTCTTTGCTCCCTGGTCGACGTAATAACAGATCGTTTTATTAATAACGAATGCAGAACATACCTAACTTAGCGCTATTCAGAGCAGAGCAAATAAACCACACGACATGCTCACATGATAGAGCGATGTATGTGTGTTGCCAATGATTGTGAAAAATCAAAATCATGTTTGACAGCAACACGTTTTTGAAACAAAAACATTCGTCGTCCACAATTGTGCATGATAAACATTTTCTATTTACATGCGATCAATCATTCACAACGACCGAAAATATTTTTCGACAAGGTTAAATAACCGTGCTTTGGCAGTGGTGCGAGACGCAACTGCTAGTCGTGACTTCTATTTTTGCTTGATCACTATTTAGCTTATATAAAATTTATGATGATCAGAGCAAATGCGACTCATATTTTATTCCTGCAGATTTTCGCAATGGCTATTAAAAGAAAACAGCTAATAACTAGACTTTGTTTTAATACTTGAGGCTAACACTCATATAGAACCAACATGCATTAGAATGCTGCAACACTTATATCCTTGATCAAAAAAGAAGATGTGTGCTAAGACATAATCAAGCTTGTGGTGAGCAGCATTAGATGATTCAAATACTTGTTCGTCTATTCAAGGCTTGATTCATTATTCAAATGATTTCTCAACAAAATTAATTGAAATAATATGCCAGCTCTGATAAGTTCAATCGAAATATAAAGACGGAGAATAACAATAATTCCGACAACAGCACTGAGGAGTATTCTCTAAGTAAATCGCTAAAAAAATAAAACGCGATTTCCCACCGGATAAAATTTAATTGGTCATCACCAAGGTGTTCACACACGCCTATGAAAATACTGGAGCTATCATGATTCGTCGTTTGTTTGCAAAGATTGGATTTTTGGTTTTGTTTGCAAGTGCTACGGCTGTTAATGCAGCCGTTATCAGCACACAAGATTGTGCAA
>JAOUJM010000398.1 GCA_029883265.1 Gammaproteobacteria bacterium | reverse complement strand
ATGAATTTTGAAAAGCGAATATAGGGGTTCGATTATAGAGGTCAGCGCCCAAATCAAGAATTGTTCGGTTTTGATTTCGCAAAAAGACGCGAATGTTGATTGAATGCCGTTTATTACCCCAGCGGGGCATAAACTAAAACGGTGGGGTGAAATACTTTTCTTTGCATGGGCAAAGGAAAGTATTCAAAAGAAAGCCCACCCGGATGTTGGGCTTGCGACGTGAGCGCAGCGAACTAGTACTTAATGAAACGCGTAAGCGGTTCTAAAGTGAAAGACGCACTTCCCTCACTTCTCGGAATTTTTGGTCGTTTACCCTGAAGGGCATAAACACCCAAACTCGTCGTGAAAGACACTCCTCAAACATGGGTTCACTCACTCCAAAATTTCCTGCGAGGCTCGGCTGCACATACGGGGGGAAAATCAAAACACCTTCGCTCGATATTTTGACTATGATTTTGAACTTGAATTGCGACTTATCACCGATGGTGATGGGTTTTAGGGTGTATTTAGCAAAGCTGTCTGAGCGAAATGTTTTTCTATTTCGCGAGTTCTTTGCGTTATCCTAAAACCCATTGACACGTGTTAGGGTGATTGGAGCACTTTAGAATCTTCTAGCGGAGCTTCATTAAGTATTTCCTCCGCTATCGCTTCGGTCACGGCTCTGGGTACTTTTGCCGAAACAAAAGTACCTCGCCCCCGGTGCGAAAAACCGCATCAAAAAAATCAACGCGCACTTTGCGATTCAAAACCATTTCCCTCTGTTAATAACGAATATAGAATATAGAGGTCAGAGCCCAAATTAAAATGTATTCGGTTTTGATTTCACTAAAAAAACTGAAAGCTGGTTTGAATGCCGTTCTCGGACGGCAGGCCGAAGCATTTTTCTTTGCGTGATGGCCTTTATGCCCTTTGGGTAAAAGAAAAGTATTCAAAAGAAAGGCAGCCCGAATGTTTAGTGCGATAGGTTTTGTGTGATGCAAGCGGTATCGAATTAATTCAGCTAAGTGTTCTGACTAAGCCCGCCATACAATATGGATGTTGTACAAACGAATTTAACATCTCAGAGAGAGCTATTTCTCTCTGAGAGCTGATAAGAGACCTGTTCTATAGTTGATTGGGCTTCTGCATGATAAAGGTAGTCTTATGGTTTCCGGTTTCATCAGTTTCTGTTTCGACAAATGCTTGTCCACGTAGTAAAGGTGAAATACCTGCTAACATTTCCATTTCGGCTTGCATGGCTGCTTCATTTGTTGGAGTAGTTACGTTAAAGCGGCAGGTTTTGGAACGACATTGCAGTTCAGAAATGTATTTGCTTTGATCTTGATTCAAAGTATTGAAGTGACTTTGAATGCGATTTTCGATCTCGCTAGCCCAGGATACATCAACTTCTTCTGCACTAAAATCGCTAAAGAATCTATCCTTTGTTGCTATTGCTTGCTCGAACTGTTGTTGTTCCAATTCCTCCATGCTCAATATTTTTTCAGTTGGATTCTCGCTGTTTTGCTGAATTGCATCGATTGAGTTAGTTGTAGAATTCATTATTTGAGAATTCTGCATTTCTGCGAGTTGTTGTTTAACGATTTTTAATTCAAACTGAAGCTGGCTGAGCATGACTTGAATTTGTCTAGCGTTGTTCGTGTCACTTTCTGCCGCACTGAACACAGAGGATTGATTCGAAGTGGTTGCCGCAAGATCTTGCGACAACCTAACTTCAGAATCAGACCCATTGGATTGGGTGACTTGGTTCCAAGCCAACCAAACAATGCCAATCGTTAATAGTGGTCCAATTATGAAGATTTTTTTCATGCCTATTTCTCATCAATGCGATAGCTGCGTATATATGAATAGGCTGGAACCCTACAACGTACGTAATATACCCCGTTGCTTGCACTACTTGGCGCATTCATCTTTAAGCCACGACTGCCACTGAGTGCGGTATCAGCATAACCGCTGGAAACATAGCTGCTCCAAGAATTACGTGCGTAAAGCCAGCACTGGAAAGCATCAATTGTGGACCCGTCACGATAGATATTCACATAACTATTGGCTGTTCCACCGGTTGCGCCAACGAGATCTTTGATTGCAGGGCAGGTTACATAGCGTGCCTCGCTTGCTCTATTATATATACCTCCGGTCGAATAGAGGAAGTCATCAGATTGGTAGCCAAATGTCGGTTGACACTCATTTCCGCTATACATTTTTCCATCGGCTGCGACTACTTGCGCGCCTAGTACACCCAAGCATAACGCTATCGTTACTGGTATTTTTTTTAAAGTCATTATTGTAATCTCCTTTTAATGTTTGTTTGAGTAGTGATTTGGTGCAGTGAATTCTTCAGGTGATATTACGGATTGAACAAGTGAAGATCACTACACCATGTGGTTATCCTGCATTCCACGTATGACATGCTACTGGCCTTCGAATAAAGTTCTGTGAAATTTTTCACTGAATTTTTATGAATAAATTCATATTTGTACTCAAAAGGTCTGACACTGTGATTTTGGTGTGTTGCACAGTAAATTTAATAATCTACGCCATTTTTAGCATGGCTCTATACGAAATAATGGACTAGGTTTGAGAGAGGCTATACCTGTGGATTGTTTCTAATCAGGGCTTTGGTAATAGGAGTTATGACAGATGATTCTTTTGGTTATTACACGTAGTGCGGCAGCTTTATTGAATGGCGAACGCGATGTTTGTTGTGTTATAAAGGAACGAATAGGTTTCGCGAAAAGCGAATATTGGGAGTAGAGCCCAAATCAAGAATTGTTCGGTTTTGAATTCGCTGAAAAACGCGAATGTTGATTGAATGCCGTTTATTACCCCTGCGGGGCATAAACTAAAACGGTAGGGCGAAATTTTCATCTTTGCATGGGCAAAGAAAAGTCTTCAAAACAAAGCCCACGCGGATGTTTGCTGCGAACAGTTCCGTGTGATGTAAGCGACAGCCAAATAATACTAGTGACCGGAGTGTTAGCGCAAGGAATACTTAATTAAACGCGTAGCGGATTTAAAGTGAAGCTCGGACAGGAGATTTTGAAGTTCTTCTCACACTTCTCGTAAATTCCCCCATAGGGCGCAAGCAGCCAAACTCGTGATAGAAAACACCACTCAAACATGGGTTCACTCAATGCAAAATTTGCTACGAAGCTCGGCGGCACATACGGGAAGAAATTCAAAACACCTTCGATCGAATTTTT
>JAOUJM010000397.1 GCA_029883265.1 Gammaproteobacteria bacterium | reverse complement strand
CAGAATTTGCAGAGCATAAGCAAAACTACGAGGCAATATCAGAAGCCATGGAGGGGCTTATGACTGATCCACGGACGACGGAAACGGAAACGGACAAGATAACCCGTAATATTCATATCTGGTTAACCATGCGAGAGTACCGGCACTTAATCGAGGACTGATAACCATGCCCCGCTTCGGCGGGGTTTTTTAATTCAACATTTCAGCCGCTTCGGATCTACTTGTGCTCTGCAAATTTGCAGAGCTATGTTGCCCATTCTCTAAATTAGCAATATTCGCCGCTACTATAAAAACACCAATGGTATACCCCGAAGTATACCCTGGCTAATTTTTCGATTTTTTGGAAGTTTGTAACTGGTTGATTTATTTGGTCGGGGCGAGAGGATTTGAACCTCCGACCCCCACAACCCCATTGTGGTGCGCTACCAAGCTGCGCTACGCCCCGACTGTGCGAAATGCTTTGATTGAGTGGATATTGCATCCGGTGCATTTCAAAAAAGAAAAGAGCCCTTAGGCTCTAGCGGCGCTAATGATACCTTATTTTTTTCCCTTGGTGAATGACTAAATAATGGTTTTTTCAGCGAATTAAGTCTATGACCAGTACAACCTGCCAGGTTCTTGGCGATGCTGTGTATGCAATTAAATTATTGTGCATATTTGTATTTATTGTGTTCGTGAATCAGGCACTCATTGACTGATTACAACAAAATAGTCCAGCAAAGACACACGAATCAACTGCAATTAACAGGCTGATATGGGAACCAAAGAATAAAAACTAATCGAGCTCGGGTTCAAGCAGATTCAGCACGCTTTCCAGTTCAGTACGCAAACTCTTGGCTAATGCGTGTTGACTTTCTTTACGCACACTTGGGGCTTCAACAGGCGGCACCGGTTCTGATGAGGCGGTATTTGCTGTACTCAATTGTTGTCGAGCACCGCCAATAGTGAAACCTTTGTCATAGAGTAAATTACGGATTTGTCGAATCATGAGCACATCGTGGTGTTGATAATAGCGGCGATTGCCACGACGTTTGGTGGGTTTAAGCTGTGGAAACTCCTGTTCCCAATAACGCAAGACGTGAGGCTTGACCGCACAGAGGTCGCTCACTTCGCCAATGGTAAAATACCGTTTACTCGGTATCTGCGGTAGTTCCTGACTCTTCGCTGCTTCCAGCATAGGCTTCCACTCTCGCTTTCAGTTTTTGTCCTGGTCGAAAGGTTACGACGCGCCGTGCCGTGATGGGGATTTCTTCGCCCGTTTTGGGATTACGGCCAGGCCGTTGGTTTTTATCTCGGAGTGTGAAATTACCAAAACCTGAGAGTTTAACGTTTGTCCCTGTTTCAAGCGCTTTACGGATCTCTTCGAAGAACATATCCACCAACTCTTTGGCTTCGCGTTTATTCAAACCCAATTCTTCAAACAGCTTTTCCGCCATTTCTGCTTTGGTTAATGCCATAGACTACTCTCTTAGTGTTGCACCCGTTGTTTTTTGTAATGAGGCCAAAATATCAGTCACTAAGTTGTCAACTTCTACGTCAGTTAACGTCTGCTGGTCATCCTGCAAGGTTAAGGTAATGGCGATGCTTTTTTTGCCCTCGGCAATCCCTTGACCTCGATAAACATCAAAGATGTCCAACGATTTTAGCCTCTCCTTCCCGATTTGACCTACCTGGTCACATATCGCTTTGGCTGTAATGTTCTCATCGACCACTAAAGCCAAGTCCCTGCGAATCGAAGGAAATTTCGAAACGGGGCTGAATGTGTTTATCATACCCTGTTCCAGTCCCTCATAGGCTATCTCAAAAACAATAGCACTACCTGGAAGATCCAGCTTTTTCTGTATCTGCGGGTGGAGTGCACCTATCCAACCGATGTTCACGCCATCCCTGCAAATCTCGGCACTTTGTCCCGGATGTAGCGCCGGGTGTTGCGCAGCCTTAAAGATAAAATCCTCAGAGCTACTAGTCAATCCCAATATCGCCTCTAGATCGCCTTTTATGTCAAAAAAATCAGTCGCTTTGTTAATTTCACCCCAACCAATAGGGTTGGTACTGCCATATGCAACTGCGGCGATCCGTGTTTGCTGCAGAAGTTTATCAGACGATTTTATGAACGTCTTACCTACTTCAAACAAGCGTATCCGCTGTTGTTGTCTGGCTTGATTATAGACCAAGGCCTTTAACAAGCTAGACCAGAGACTGGTCCGCATCACTGACATATCAGCGGATATAGGATTGCTTAACTGCAATGCCTCAGTTTTTGGATCCACTAGCTGATGAGATTCCGGGTCGACAAAACTATAAGTAATGGCTTCCTGATAACCTCGATCAACTAATACCTCGCGTACTCGCTCTATTGTAGTTTTCGCTTCCGGCTGTGGCGCCATGCGTAAATCACAATGTGGAATATGGCTGGGAATATTGTCGTAACCATATATCCGCCCCACTTCTTCGATTAAATCCGCCTCAATGGCAATATCAAATCGATGACTTGGGGGAGTAACCGCCCAGGTGGTTTTATTAGATTCAAGCTTCATGCCTAGTTTAGTCAGGATGTTGTTGATTTCCTTAGGATCAATTTCAATTCCCAGGATACGAGTAATGCGATCAAGACGCAACTGGATGGCTACACGCTTGGGTAGATGCTTTTCCGAGCAACTTTCGCTGATTGGGCCTACTTCTCCACCACAAATGGCCTGTATTAGACCGGTTGCGCGCTCCATGGCCTTGGATTGTAAGTGAAAATCTACGCCACGCTCAAATCGATAAGAGGAATCGGTTTGCATACCATAGTGACGGGCTTTGCCACGAATAGCGTCAGGATTAAAGAAAGCACACTCTAAAAAGATGTGTTTCGTCGAGTCATTGACGGCTGTAGCCGCTCCACCCATGATTCCGGCGAAGGCAACTGCTTGTTTTTTGTCGGCAATCACCAGCATGTCCGGATTTAATTCAATTTCCGAATCATCTAGCAGTTTTATTTTTTCTTTGGCTTTGGCTCGGCGCACAATAATTGAGCTATCGAGTTTTTCCAAATCAAAAGCATGCATGGGCTGGCCATATTCGAGTAAAACATAATTGGTAACATCCACCACCGGTCCCAAACTGCGCAATCCGGCACGGCGTAGACGTTCCTGCATCCACAAGGGGGTTTGTGCTGCTGGGTTTATGCTGCGAATAACTCGGCCTTGATAACGGGGGCAGTCGGCT
>JAOUJM010000396.1 GCA_029883265.1 Gammaproteobacteria bacterium | reverse complement strand
ATATTAAGCCACTTAATCCAATCACGACAATTGCAGATATTGAATGGCAATTCAATGCTTACACAGATGTGCCTTTTATCGATATTTTAAATGGCATCGATGAGCCATTGGCGATCATTGAAGGCGGAGGCATTGTTAAAAAAGAACTTGATAATAATGAATGGAATGGTGTTGTACCATTTGCTGATGTTGAATGGCATTCAATAATTTGGAATGGTATGGAATTTATAGCTGCTGGTGAACAAACAATAGACCCTGAGCTTCCGTTGGCGGCATTCTTAGCACGAAGTAGTGACGCATTGGATTGGCAGGCTGTAGCCTTAGATAGCGTGACACAATGCTTGATAGGTACGGGTGAGAATAACATCCCATGTATTGAATATGAGCAAACCGTATTACCTGATTTGAGTAGAATTTATGCAGCCAATAGCCGAACATTTTTGCTCGGTGGTGATCAGTTGGCGATAAGTATTGATATGCAAAATTGGTTTTATCAAACTCGGCCACAAAACTTTCTCACGGAAATCGCGGCAGGTTCAACAACATTGCAGTTTTCACTAAATGTTGATGAAGTGTTTCTTTATGAGTTTTATGCACAAGATAAAGAAAACGACAGTTTGACTTTTGAAATTAATAATAATCCAACATGGTTACAAGTCGATAGTGCGACAGGTGTGCTAAGTGGAACACCGGATGCCATAGGTCAACATACCAATATTATTGTGACCGTTAGCGATGGTCAGTTTACACGCCAGATCCCTGCGTTTAACATTGAGGTGCAATAGCCGAAATTTTTGTATTGTTGAGTTGATAGCAGAACAAAAAAAGAGCCACCTAAAAAGGTGGCTCTTTTGTTTTGACTAGCTAGTTAACGCAGTTGGTTCCAGCCGCTACCACATCCACAGTTGAAATATTTCCGTCGGTATCCACTGGTGGAGATTGAAGTGTGTTAATCAAGGTTTGCAAACTGCTGCATGTGACGGTGTTGCCGGTGCTGACTAATCGCAAATTATGGATGTTTTCCAAAGTAACCAAGGGTGCCAAGTCAACGACTGGATTATTTTCCAAATAGAGTGTGGTTAAAGCGGTTAGTTTAGCGAGTGGCGTTACATCGACTATTTTGTTCGTATGCAAATAGAGTGTACCTAAATTAGTTAAATTCTCCAAAGGTGATACGTTCGATACACCCGTATTATGCAAGTGTAAATAATTTAAATTAGTCAATCCACTTAATGGGTTTAGATAATCCGCGGCAGCAATTTCTTGATTGCTATCGAGTCGATTTGAATAAATGTTAAGCGTGCGTAGCTCACTTAGATATTGCAAAGGACGAATATCATTTATGTTGTTTATATACAAATGTAAAGCGCGCAACTGCGTCAGGCCACTCAAGGGGCTAATGTCACTAATGGCGTTGTCATACAAACTTAAATAGGTTAGATGGTTGAAATTACTCACAACATCTATATCAGCAATATTATTAGCACTCGCGCTAAATGATGTTAAGTTACTGAGCTGCGTAAGACTTGAAATATCCGTGATCGAATTTCCATGAAGGTGCAATGTACGTAACAAGCGCAAATTATTGAGCGGTGAAACATCCTCGATTGCGTTGTTGTTTAAGTTAAGATGGTTTAGATTGACCAAGTTTTTCATCACATCAATGGCACTTGTTCCAACAACACTGGGTGCGATCGAATTATCGTGTAGTTCAAGGCGCTCCAACTGGGACAGACTGGCGAGTCCGCTAATGTCTGTAATTTGATTAACGCCTAAATAAAGTTCGGTCAAATTGGAAAATTCGCTAATAGTGTTTGGGATCGATGTTATGCGGTTATTGTTTGCACGTAAATATCGCAACTCACGCATGCCCGCGATAGCTTGAACATTGGTGAGAAAATTAGCGTCGATGCGTAATGATCGCATATTGGTCAAATTTGATAAGCTGTCGATCAAAGTGATTCGGTTGTTGTTAACTTGTAAGGTTTGCAAGTTTGTTAAGTTGGCTAAAGGACTTACATTTTCAATTTGATTTGAATACAGGTATAGAGTTTTTAGTGAACGCATGCCTGTAATGGGCGATAAATCACTTATATGGTTGCCTCCCAAATGCAAATAATTAACATTGACCAAATTTTGCAGGCTGGAAATATCGCTGATTTGATTGCCTGAGGCATGAAGATAAGTCAAATTATGTAAATTGCTCAAGGCGCTAATATTGGATAAGGAATTATTGTAAATTGATAAATGAACCAAACTATTTAAGGTGCTAATCCCTGATATTTCACTTAAATTGTTATTTTGTAGTGTTAGGCGCTGTAGATTAGCGTGGTTTGTGCCAAAGTTTGGTGCCGTTGTTATATGATTATCATTTAAATACAATTCTTCTAATTTACTCAAACTTGAGAGTGAATCAATCGATGTGATCTGATTTCCTCCGAGGTGTAAATAAATCAAATGACTCAGATTGCTTAACGCGTCTGTATTTGCAATGGTATTGTTATATGCCCAGATGTGCGTTAAGTTTGTTAAATTTGTTAACGCAGCAATATCAGTAATTGAGTTATTGTGAATTTGTAGTCGTTCGAGATTGGTTAGATCATTAAGCGCGGCAATATTCTCAATACTGTTTCCACCCATATAGAGTTCGACTAAGTTCACCAAACCCGAAATAGGTGTGACGTCTTTAACTGAGTTGCTATCTAAATGAAGATAGAGCAAATTCGTTAAGTTTTGAATAGGCGCGATATTTGTAATCGCATTGCCGTACATCCATAGGCGTTTTAAGTGAGTGAAATTCGCAACAACTTGGATCGAATTAATATTGTTACCGCCGATATGAAACTCAACCAATTGATCAAGACCACTTAAAATATTAATATTTGAAAACGCATTATTCGCCATATGCAAACGACGTAGTTTCGTCATGTCACTTAATGCTGATACGTTGTTAACGGTATTATTACTAAAAAACAATTCTTCTAGATTAACCAAACCATTCAGTGATGAAATATTGGAAATATTATTATTATGTAGGACTAAATATTTTAGTTTATTTAAATTCGCCAGCGGCGTTACATCGCTAATATGGTTATAATCCAAATTGAGCCACGACAAGTTATTGAGTTGGCTCAGTGATTGTAAATCACTAACGTTATTATAACCTAAGTGCAAGGATTCAAGCTGAGCGAAATTGGCGATCACTGAAATGT
>JAOUJM010000395.1 GCA_029883265.1 Gammaproteobacteria bacterium | reverse complement strand
TATTACAGACGCAGAGCACGTGGTGCGTAACTGTTGTGATTATCAACTCAATAAGGAAAGCCTAAAAATAATCGCCAGCATAAAGTATATTGCGCACAATTTTGATATACCAATCGACGAGGCCAGTGCACTGTTAGGTCCGTTGACCTATTTGGGTAGAGGCAACAGTGAACGCCCAGATGATATATTCAATCGTAGCTTCAACGGTCCAAGGTCTGAATTTGAAGCAAGTTATATTCAGGCGCCATTGTATTCTATTCCTACATATTTTGAATCCTACACACGATTAAGCTTTCAAGATGATGTGCTCGCGCTTGATAATAAGCCATATCGACAGCGAATTGCGCGCAGCTTAGGTGTTTCTGAACAACAACTGCAATCGATAATTCAAGGGTTTCGTTTGCGCGCCAATCGGGATATTGAAGATCAAAATCAACACAACCAATTATGGACATCTAGTGCAGAAGAAGCATCATTGCTAGCAACCATGTTGCGTTTTACACGACTTACCCGTTTATTGGAATTATCTGCCGATGAATTATTCATTATGTTCGATATTCTTGAACGTGACCCGAGCATTCATTCAGAGGCCGAAGCCGAAATATTTATTGATTTTGAAAGCCTAGAGTGGAATTGTTATCTGATATTGCAGCATGGTAAAACAAATGAATTATTATGGTTGGTTCAACGACTAAACCAATTGGCCCACTGGTCGAGGGAAAACAATTTAGCGGTAGAAGATTTGTTAAAAATTACACTCGGACGAAATCATGAAATTGTAAATCCTGAGCCTAAATCGGATTCGTCAAAAGTGACAAGCAAAGATGAAAAAGAACTGAGTGCTACGCTGCAGTTCTTCAACAATCTTTACCAGCGCATGAAATCATCTCTTCTCAATCCAGAATCCTATGCTGCCGAAACTCAAGACCCTCGTTTGTCAACAAAGATCTACGAAGCAGTTCGTCACCAGAAAAATATATTGGTAAACGCAGAAGACGTGCGTCTTGTACACAAAAACGATAGTGCCATGAAGCAAGTTGCCTACAAAGTCATCACCCAACTGGATGAAGTGCGTGCTACTGATTTTCTTGGTCTGAATTTGCGGGAAAAGTATGCGGAAAAAATATATTCCAATTTGCGGCTTATGGGTGTTTTAGATAGCGATGGCATGCTTGATTCTAAACTTATGTCAGAGTCGGAAACTGATTTCAATCTTGAAACAGATTTCTTTGAATTTAAGTTACCACTGTTTAACTTAATAGCTGACATCATTCAGAACGAAGATGATGCGTCGGTTTTCCCATCCGACTTAAAAGCACTTTCACTCAATGAAGCCGAGTTGGAGGAATTGTACAACAATCTGATCTTTAATGCTTATATCGATGATCAAGGTGAAATCCTCCAGCCATCCATATTTGAGTCGATGGATAATCTGTCCTTATTTGAAATACAGTCAGATATTAGTGACTATGCTCCAATCATTTATCAGTTATTGATGAAAAAACTCCGTGTATTTGCAGCGACAAAAATTACAATAAGCGGCGACCTATTTGCCGAGCTACCACTAACCGAAGCAGAAACGATTAATCTCGTACAGAATCTGAAATTTAATGACTATATAAACGAAAAAAATCAGCTCAATGATAATCAACAATTGCTTGAAGTGAATGCAGATCTGCTATTATTGGATATTCGTTTTTATCCGCAGCGCCAGGCGATTCTAGACACCTTGCAAGCGCAGATCGGCAAAATTAAGCGGGATATTCTAAAAATAACGATTCATGACATGATAGATGTATCGGATCAAATTGTAGCTGATTTAACGTATCGGATAATAGCGGGTCAGTTTTTGGAAAAGGGTCAAATTAGTAAGAGCAATCGCGAATACTTTCTTGCGCAAGAGCAAGATGAAAACTTCGATATTTTATGGTCTTTTGATCCGAATGATAATCGAATGGTGTTTGAGCGATTGCAATCAATTTTAAGGACTTCTGACGAGTATAAACTCAATGCTTCATTATTGGAGCCTTTTGATTTTAGCCTGGAGGAGGTCGAAGAATTGCAGAATATCTTGGCTGAAATGAAATTCTTGAATGACAAGTATATTCCGCAGTTTGACAAAATCATTTATTTTCTAACTGTCGAAAACGCTTTGCAATTCACTATTCCAGGATTTGAAGATTTCAACAAGGATGTCTTTTTTATTCTAAACAGTCTGGCAAGAAAGTTAGATAGTGCCATAAGTGAGTTCTCGGCCTTACATATTTCATTGTGTGATCGTCAACAACAGTTGTGTTATCAAGCATTGGGCGATGCGTTGGGACTTTCGCGTCAGGCTATCGAGACGATTACACAACGAGTGTTTTCCATTACGGAAAACATGACGGACGAGTGGTTGCTGCCTATTCTCGCTTCGGTCAATGAGATTGATCGCATTGAGTCATTACCGAAACCTAGTCGATTTAATATTGGCTATCGTCGTGTAAACCAGTTTGCAAAATTAGTTCAAACTCTATCGCTCGGTGCAGAAGAAATTGATGTAGCTTTTGCAGATCAAGAATTAGTCGATAAATTTCCTATTCCAATAGAATTACCAGTAATTACAGATAAGACTGGCGAAAATTATCAACTCAACACAATCGATGCCTTGCTAGAAAGTGCCGATGGCCAGATATATCTGTTTAAGAGCGCACGGAATACTATTGCCAACGATTATGCACGAGTGTGGATTTATTCTTCTACCGATGCCAAAGCGTTATCAAGCGAAAGTGACAAATTGGCCGATCTGTTATCACATCAAAGCCAAAAGCCGTTACACATAAATAAAGTAAATGCCGCTTTTGTGGATGCTCAGGGTAACAATGTGATTATTGCCGATGGCATCTATTATTTCAAAAATCCGAATGATGAGACTGCTGTTTGGCAAGTGAAAGATCGTCAGTGGTCACATGTTGATAATGATTTCTTAAAATTGCAAAGGGTTGATGCAAGTTTTACTGATTCTGCTGGACGTAGCTTTCTATTCTCAAATGACCAGTTTGTTCGCTATAGCCAAATAAGTGCTTCAGCCGACGCCAACGAAATATTGACAATCGATAATGGCTACCCAAAAAATATTGTAGAGAGTTGGTCTGACGAAGCAGACAATACTCAGCTAGCCGAGCCATTTAGTACGGCTATAGATGCGGCGTTTCATGGTGCTGACAATAATACTTATTTTTTCA
>JAOUJM010000394.1 GCA_029883265.1 Gammaproteobacteria bacterium | reverse complement strand
TCGATGTCGCTCGCAAGCAAACTAATTTGTTGCATGGAATTTTGTACCACTTCTTTGCCTTTTGTGGTTTCAAGGTCAGCGCCTTTGGCGGCATCAGCAGCGGCATCGGCATGTTGCGCAACTTCTTGTACGGTCGCAGACATTTGATTTATTGCTGTCGCCACTTGAGCGGTTTCACTTTGTTGTTTCTGAATGCCTGCGCTGGCTTCGCCTGTAATAATGGATAGCTCTTCGGCAGCGGTGGAGAGGCTATCGGAGTTGTGATTGATGTCTTGCACTTGGTCACGCACGCTGCCGATAAATTTAATCAAGGCTGCAGATAAAACAACGATTTCAGATAAGCCATTTAGCTTAACGTTAACGGTCAAGTCACCGGCGGCAGCACGTTCCATATTTGACATCAAATCACGCATGGGATTAAAAACAAAGCGTGAAAAAATCATGAGAACGATGCCAATGCAAACAAATACAATAACCACAAAACTGCCCACATTAAATAATTGAATTTTATTAAATGTCGCGAGAAAGGTATCGAGTTTTTCAATCGCACTAAGTTTACCGACACGGTTTCCCGCATCGTCATGGATGTCGTAGTTTATCACTAGTAAATCTGAATTAATGGTTTGAGGCCAATCTTCACTTGAAAAGTCTACGTCATTATTAGGTTGTTGTATTTGTATGGCGGTTTGTAGAATCTGTTCGAGGTGGCGCAAATTGAATGCAGGATCAACCACAACCTCCATATAAGCAACCAAGCGCAAGCCGCCGACGGGAACAAGCACTGAATAATACATATGTGTTTGATTGCCCCACAAACCGCCGATGGCCTTGAAACGTTCTCCACCTTTGCGATTATTGGCTTGTTCGAATATGAAATCCGGTAGTTTTTTTGCTAAGTCTTTATGGCCCTCGGTACTTTGTATTAAGAAATCTAATTTTTTATCATAAATCCGTATTTTACTTAAACGCACTATGCCTGAAGTGACAAAACGTTGCGCAAATTGATCATTGAGGTGGGTGACTGCAAATTCTTTGTTTTCTGGATCATCTAGATCTTTAATCGCGTTGCGAAAATCTTTGCTTTTAGAGGCAGTATCACCGAGCTCTTTGACCTGTTTACTTAGCTCTTTAACTACTTCTCCGCTAGTCACCTCGACAATTCGTTCCAATACCCGGCTCTGCTGCGAAAGGGCAGCTTGGTGAAATAGCGATCCAACAACAAAGGACAATACAATAGCCGCAACACCAATGGCGACTAAGTTAATAATCGTTAGGCCTTTGATTGATAGTTTACTAATATTGAGATTCTGTAACAGCATGAACCCTATACCCCTTCCTCAACTTCTAGCCAGTTTTACTGGCTAAGGACCTTGCCCTCCATGGCACTGTCCGAAATATAATCCATCATTTATGGGTGAACTAAAGGTAGACCTTTGGCTTCCCATTCTTCCATGCCGCCGCGGAACCAATAAACACGCTTGTAACCAGCGGCTAGGGCGATCTTGGCGGCTTTTACACTACGGCCACAACGTTCACCATTGCAATAGAACATGATTGGTGTGCGTTTTGATTTGACGTGTGTTTTTAATGTCCCGCGATTGGTGTCTGTATTGGGCAAGCTGACTGCGCCTTCAATATAACCTTTCTTGTAATCGCTGGCTTTACGAGCGTCTAGAATGACTAAATCTGGTAATTCTTCGACTAACTCGATAACTTCTTCCGCGCTTACACGAGTTGTGCCTTCGATAAATTCAGGTGTTTTTTCTTTACCAGCTACGGCGATATTTGAAGCCAAAAAGCCCGCAGCCAATAACCATGTCAGATTGTGTAACAACTTCATATCAATCTCTCCAAGTTAAACTCAGTATATGTACCGAACCAACCCTGTTATCGACATAAGCTACGGATTTCTTGAGAAAAGCTGGCTACACGCAGGTATTTGAAATTGCGGTTATTCCAATGTTTTTTAACTGGTTTAATTAAAAAGCTGTTTGATTTCAAAGGATTTATGTTAAATACATCACTATATAGGCGGGAGTGCCTGTATTTGAATTTGTGAGCAAGTCGACAAAAAGTTAAAGATTATTGCAGATTGAATCCACTGATTTTGACTAATTCTGCACGGAAACTCATATTGTTCTCTTCATGGTCAATGCGTACAGGCAAATTGGCAAATTTACTGGCGCACCACATCGTAGTTGTTAGTGTTTTATATTGGCGTTGCACAATCGTGGTTTTTAGCTGACCAAACTTGGTTTGTAGCTTGGTATTGCCCAAGATTTTAATAATATAATCGCGGCCATGTTTGTCCTCGGTTATATGGTAAACAAACTGGTTTTGTTTTTTCCCAATATCAAGCATCAGGCTAAGCTGGTAGATGCTACGATCAAGCGAACCTTCAACAAGCGGGTATTGATAATGATTTTGATTGACTTGCGTCGAGACTTGTTTCGCCTTCCAGTCATACTCTTGGCGGATGACGCGGTTCTTTTTTCCTTTGCGATTGGCCAAATAAAGCGTTGGTTTGATTTTGCCTTGCTCAAAAACAAAATAGCTCTCTTCTTCAATATGTTCTTTTACCAGCCAAGCAATAAAGCCTGAAGTGATGGAGCTGGAGCGATAAATTCGCTGACCTTGTGCTGTTGTCGTCAGCGATCGAGTCGCTATTCCAAGTTGTAGAAAGCCTTTGGACACTTCATATTCTGCAGCAAAGTCGGGTGGCAAGCTTGTCGCAAAACTATTGAAACAACTACAATACAACAGCGAAAAGGATAGCCACTTAAGTTTGTGGTTTTTTCCATGCATGGTGTTCAGCTAAGGGGTTGGTGAGTGGTTCGCGAATGACATATGATTTTGATTGACCTGACTCAAAATAAGTTCGAGCGAGAAATTCACTCAATATGCCGGTTGTTAAGAATTGCACGGCCATGACCACGCATAAAACACCGATAAGTAATAAGGGACGGGTGCCAATATCTTCATCAAGCGCGAATTTGACATAGGTTAAATAGGCAAGCGCGCTAAAACCAACGGCAGCGAATATCCAAGCAATTTTTCCGAAAAAATGACCGGGACGTGCGCGATAGCGTAGGAAAAAATAAACAGACAATAAATCGAGTAACACTCGAAAGGTTCTTGTAATGCCATATTTTGATTCGCCGTGTTGGCGTGCATGATGGGTCACCACTTCTTCCTGTATGCGCGCAGGTGTTGTATGAGTAGCAATCCACG
>JAOUJM010000393.1 GCA_029883265.1 Gammaproteobacteria bacterium | reverse complement strand
GATGTGCGAATGCCTGGTATTCAAGGTTTAGATTTACTCGCTGAGATCAATAAACGTCATCCTGAATTGCCGGTGATTATAATGACGGCGCACTCCGACCTGGACAGTGCTGTATCAGCCTATCAAGGTGGCGCGTTTGAGTATTTACCCAAACCTTTTGATGTCGATGAGGCAGTTGATTTGGTGCGTCGTGCCGTGGAACATCGTCGCCATCAAGACCAAGGTGCGCCACTTGCTCTCGAAAATCCATCACCCGAAATTATCGGTGAAGCACCCGCCATGCAGGAAGTATTTCGTGCTATCGGTCGCTTATCACGTTCCAACATCACGGTAATGATTAATGGTGAATCAGGTACAGGTAAAGAATTAGTCGCTGGCGCTTTGCATAAGCACAGTCCACGCGCAGATAAACCCTTTATTGCAATCAACACAGCGGCAATACCCAAAGACTTATTAGAATCTGAATTATTCGGACATGAACGCGGCGCTTTTACTGGCGCTCAAGCCATGCGTCGCGGGCGTTTTGAGCAAGCCAATGGCGGCACCTTATTTCTCGACGAAATCGGCGACATGCCTTCGGATTTGCAAACCCGTTTATTACGTGTACTGGCCACGGGTGAATTCTATCGCGTCGGGGGTCATGAACCCGTAAAAGTCGATGTACGAATAATCGCTGCAACTCATCAAAATCTAGAGGATCGTGTAAAAGATGGCTTATTTCGCGAAGATTTATATCATCGGTTAAACGTGATTCGCATTCACATTCCATCTTTGCGTGATCGCCAAGAGGATATTCCAGCGTTGCTAGTTCATTTCTTAAAATTTGCCGCAGAAGAATTGGCCGTGGAAGCAAAAAAACTCAGCAAGGAAGCTAGCGATTTTTTGAGTCGCTATCCATGGCCAGGAAATGTACGGCAATTGGAAAACACCTGTCGCTGGTTAACTGTCATGGCGCCTGGCCCCGAAATTTTCATTGAGGATTTACCTGAAGATATTCTCAATGAAAATAACGAAGTCAGTAATAACGAAAACTGGGCTAACTCCTTGCGTCGCTGGGCGGATAATCGTCTACACGCCGGACAATCTGGGCTGCTCGATGAAGCTTTGCCATTGTTCGAAAAAATAATGATCGATGCCGCTTTGTCTTATACAGGCGGACGCCGTCAGGACGCTGCTAAACTTTTAGGTTGGGGTCGCAACACTTTAACGCGTAAAATAAAAGAACTGGAAATGGAGTATGAAGAAGGCGCGGCTTAGTGTTTCACATTGTTTTGTATCAACCGGAGATTGCTCCCAACTGCGGTAATATCATGCGGCTTGCCGCCAATATGGGCTGTACGCTTCATTTAATCCATCCGCTGGGTTTTGACCTGGAGGAGAAAAAACTAAGACGAGCAGGTTTGGACTATAAGGACTGGGCTGAAATCAAACAATATCAAAACCTTGAGCAATGTTTGGCTGAAAATCCCTACCGTGTCTTTGCCTGTACCACGAAAGGCCAATCCATTTACGCGGATATAGATTTCCAACCCAAGGACATACTTTTATTCGGTCCGGAAACTCGCGGTCTACCACTCGAGGTATTAAACAGCCTGCCAGGCGAACAACTCATCAAAATCCCGATGCAAGCCCAGAGTCGCAGTATTAATTTAGCCAACTCAGTTTCGATTATTGCTTATGAAGCATGGCGTCAGCAAGGTTTTGCTGGCGCAGGGATATAATCTTCAGTGTAGCGACTAAAGATAAGATTGAATGTAAATATTTACAGTAGCTAAACCATACCTAGGAATGACACCATTGATTTCAGCTTCTTTCGGGCTTATTTTTGCGGAAAAGCCGAATATTTTTTTACAAAATTGTTTTGATTTAATTGAATAGGTAAGAGTAGAAATTGATTTGCCAACTGATTAACGCCACGCATAACCAAGCCAAACAAATTAATGATTTGGTTAATTTGGCATATCGCAGCGAAGATGGATGGAGCAACGAAACTCATTTAGTCGCTGGGGAACGTTCAACTATCGAAGAAGTTCACGCATATCTGGCCAATCCGAATACCTATTTATTGGTAGCGCTAGAGCAAGACAAGATAATTGCATGTATTTGTATCGAACAAAAAGCGAGTGATGCCTACATTGGCTATTTTGCCGTTCATCCTGCATATCAAGGTTATGGTTTAGGTAAACAGGTTTTATTTCAGGCTGAACAATTTGCTCGTGAAGTTTTTACCGTCGATAGCTTTGTAATGGTTGTTATGTCACAACGACCAGAGCTGATTGCTTACTATGAACGCAGAGGCTATAAAAAGACTGGTAGGGTCTTAGATTATCCAAAACATTTAAATGTCGGAACACCACTAAGCAATAATCTTACGATAGAATATTTACAAAAAAATGCATAGTCCTTGTTTGTAGCTAACCTGGATTTCCACATTATTATTTGAGAATATCTCCTACGTTTTTTTGTCCTATATTTTGGCAACAAGAACACTTTCAGGTAGAAATCCAGTGCACGCCTAACAAACCTAAGACGTCTTGATTGATAATGTTCATACACAGTTCATTCTGTAATTTTAAGTGTTAACTTTTTGGCGAGACATTTATCGTTATCGATCTTGAAGAAGCTTCATTTAAGCATGCAGACTAATATGATCAGAAAGGAATGATAAAAAACACATCAACATTCTTTCCAAGCATATACGCGCGAGACTGGCGGCAAGGTTATTTTTATACAACCTAACTGCACAAAAGCGCTGGGGTTTTGGTCGAACTCGCCTAGCGAGAGACATATAAAAGGAGCGAAGCCGTTCACCTGATGATTTGTTTATTAGAAATCAGCAAGGATGCTTTTTATGCAATTTTACTTGCGCATGTCATCGGCACACACGCTTGCAATCGTCTTCTAATCACCGTTTGCACCACGGATTTTGTGTCGAAGCACCGTTCACTCTGCAGTCACCAGGGGTTGTCAAGTTACGGTAGTTGCAGATTATCATACTTGCAACGATCGCCCACATTTACCTGCAAAAAATAATTAATCATCATAATTGGATTTGGTAAAACCTAATTTATATTAACGCAGTAGTCGAGGATCTTACATTAGAACAGTTATTAAAAATAGGAAAATGAAACTAATATAATGCTGAAATTGTTAATTTATAGCGGTTTTTCAAGGACCAAACAAACTTCAAAGAAAAAAAACAAAAATCCCATTCAGTAAAGTGGTATACTCAATG
>JAOUJM010000392.1 GCA_029883265.1 Gammaproteobacteria bacterium | reverse complement strand
TTGCGCGCACACAACACATACTGCACTTGCCCGGTGAAATTATTAACATTTTGTTCGCTCACTAGGGTTTCGGGCAATACACTGATCTCGCCATTGGCGACAAATGAACAACGACGGCCGGTGGGTTGGTTTAAACTGAAAATTAAGTTTGTGCCTTCGATGATGAGTTGATTGTCATTCGAAGCGGCTTGTTTTAAATTGAGCGGCGTACCATCACTGGTATTAAACGCTGCGTTGATGTTCTCATATTGATTTTGTGTATCATCACTCACGCCGATGATGAGTTCTTGTGCATAAGGACGCGATACGCTCAGGCCACGAATATTGACTGAAACAGCATGCACGGTTACACAGGTGATGGACAACTCAAGTGCATCTGCATCATTAATCGTGCCACTATAGGGTAGTTCGTCAGCTTGCGCATCTTCGTCGAATTCAAAACTGCATTGTTTGTTGCTGACCTCAGTTGCAAAGCTCTCAATAACAAAATCATCTCCATGCTCAAACACATTATTAATGGCAAACAAACCAGTATCATCAACATCGTCGAGACTGAAGTTAACGACTATGGGATCTCCGACACTGCTGTTTCTTCGATAGGCAAGGGTGAAATTGCCACCCACGCCACTAATCGTTCCACCAACAGAATATTTTTTGTTGCTACAAACAATCGTCAAGGTTTCGCTGGCGTAACTGCTATTACAAATTTTTCCTATAATCGTTTCGCCACTGCCGTCTTTCAAAGCAATTAATTGCAAGTTATTCAAAAACGCCGGTTCAATGAGCTGCACCACTTGGCCATCATCGCTTGGGTTTAAATCTAAAAACGAATTACTTTGATTATCTTTAAACTGCATGGAAAAATTGGCCGGCAATAAACTGAGAGTGTCATCACTAAAATCAATCGTGACCGCTGTCTTTTTCGCCTGACATAACACTTGAATAGTGACATCGTTTGAAATCACCCCGCTAAAACTTTCACCCTCAATCAAAGAACAGGATTTTTGTGCAGGCATTGGCTCATCAATACTTATGGAATAATGGGCGGTCGCAGGCAATTGAGTCGAGAAACTTAACAAACCGGATTCGCCAAATACCAGTTGATCTTGCGCAAAATTGCTAAAGCGCAACTCACCATCACCTGTGTTCAGGCCGGTGACGTTAATACTTATGGAAAAAAGTTCGCTTTGCGTATTGCCAATACTGCCCTGCAAATGTACCAGTGCCGCATCAGTGTTTTTTAGTGGTCGCGCTTGGGTGGTTGAGCTATTGGCTGCCATTAACAATCGTTTAACTTCAGCTATGTTAGTGAGATCGTTAGTTTGTTGATCAAAATCGATTTGAATAATTTCTTCTGCTGTTGTGGCTTGTATGGCCGCTTGCACTTCGGCGTTCAATACAATTCCATCGCTGGCATCTTGATTTTCATCTAAGGTCTGCAATAAAGCCGCGAGGTTTTTCACGCGCTGATCGGTAACATTCGCTGCATCGGCAAATAAATCTAGTGGTGTGATTTGCGCCGCACCTTCGGCCTCACCAATGCCTAAGTCACCAATAAAAAATTGTACTTTTTGTCCTTCACGATATTTGAATTCGCCTTTGGCATTTGTAGTGCCGCCTATGTCCTGGCTTTGATAACGCAATCCGGCCACTGGGCTATCGACAAATACACCGGTTTTTACATCGCTGGGTGTATCATCTGTGTCGTCGCTGTCACCGCCACCACAGGCATTAAACAATAAACTGAAACTGAAGAAAATGAGAATCTTGATGAAATGTGCTGTTAAACGTCGATTATTGGAATTATTGAAGGTTGAATTATTGTTTTGCATATACGAGGCCTCACCACACCCTGTGTTATTCACCAATATAGGCGGCTTAGTTTAACTTGATTGAGGTGGGGATTCCAGTGTGGGGAAGCGGCGACAGCGGATTTAACTGCTTGATTCTAGTGAGTGTGTCACTTGGGTGATATTAACTTTGTCTTACCCGTTGGATTTGTATTGACATATTGTGAATGTATCCAACAACAAAGCCATCATGTCTGTTAGCAGAATATTAGAAACAGCGGACCACCCGTCGTTTGTAAAGGGGGTAGATGGTAGCCCGCTGTTATGACAAGGTTTACTGAACTTGACCAACAATAACTTGATAATCACCGCTTGCAATCGGCATATCGGCAATGACTAAATCATGATCGCCATGAATTTGTGTCGGCAACACAACATCAGCCAAAGCATCCAAGGTCAGGCCAGCGGTATCACAAACGCTCTCATCCACCAGGGCAAATTCACGCATAACAAATTCCGGCTTGACAATGAACTCATTATTGTCGCCAACAATAGTTCCGCTTTTTAAAGCATAATCAAAAGAATCAAATTCAAAACTATCAGGGAAAAACGAAACTGTATTTAGGATCGGTTCCACATAGCCGGTCATCGCCACGCCATCAAAGGTTTCGCTATTATTGCGATCATTGGCCGTTTCATGGGTGTACGCAAAAGTTAAAGCGTCATCGACACTAACGCGCTGACCAGCAGTCACTTGATTGTTATTAACATCACCTGCTGCATGATGAAATAAAGCATAATTAAACGCCTTTTCTGTATACTCATCCATGGACTGACAACGCGAGCCCACTTGAAAATAGTCATCGTCATTTAAAATTAGCTGCTCATTGTATAGCTGCCCAAAACTTTGAGTAAAGCTTTCACCTTCCACAGAATAATTGAAAACAAATTTTACTGCACCCAAACTGTTTTCGGTTGCTGCTGTTGATTTTAATGCCATTCCGTCGTCACCACCAAAATACATTTCGATAGAAGGCTTGCCATTATCCGCCGTGACTGAGAAACTACCGGTTTCATTCAAAACACCTTCAGTGTCATAACTCTTCACAATGAGTTTGAATTCTCCATAAGGATAATCGGCTGAGGGATTTTGTTTGATTTCAAAACGTACCAAATCTATGCTCGCTGCTTGCTCGAATTCCGGATCAGCTTCCGTATTAGAGCGAATATCGATGTATTGCACGGCGGTATTGCTCGCACGATGGGAAACCACTGCAAAATCAACTAGTTCTTCCTCCCCTATTTGATTGCATTTACCTAAATCTATTTGCGCTTTATACAAGCCTTTATTCAGCATCTGTTCATAGCCAGTTTGCTGAGCCACACAGATAAATGATGAGGGCAACACCGCAAACTGATCGAGAAAAGATGAGTTAAATGTTTCTGTTT
>JAOUJM010000391.1 GCA_029883265.1 Gammaproteobacteria bacterium | reverse complement strand
CAAGAATGCGATTGTTGAAGTAGTCAGGAATATACAAACTTCCATTACTATCGACAAAACTATTGGTATAAGGCTGATTAAGTCCCGAGTCAGTGCGTGCGGCATCACCCGTCACAAAATCTAACTGACCCACTACCATATCGGCAGCTTGACCGGTGGTAAATGTCACCTGGGTTGTTGAGGTGTCGCTGAGTGTTTTACTGCCTTCTTCCTCACAGGCAGTGAGAAAAAACGCGGATAGCATAATCGTCATTAAACTTAGGTTATTCTTGTTCACCATCAGGCATCCTAACTTGAACTTAAACGCTTGAAATCTGTTCTGTTACTATCGACAAATCCAGCCAGAAACCTTACGTGAAAACAATATTTTTGCACTCGTAGCGCTATACTATTTAGTTTCTAACCAAGCTGATTGTTACTCAGTGATTTTCTAAAAGAATATTCCCCCAGTGTCGCTAGATTAAGAGGTCAATCAATCCAGGCGAGCACTCAAGGGAATGTTATGAACCAATATCGCGCAATCGTTGCTGTTTTTACCTTAAGTAGAAAAAAAATATATAGCATAATTTCACTTGTTATTTTCATCAGCCTGCTCTATGCCTGTTCCTCGGATAAAAATAATCAGGATGAGCCAAAAGACTATCAAGCGGCACCCAATATCGGCTTTGTCACTTATAACAAAACCGACCCGGCTAGTTTTAATACGGATGCGGATTGTACTAGTTTTGAAGTAGGTATTCACCCACAGACGATGGCGGCAAGCTTTAATGAGATTCATGCCGGACCGATCAGTATCATCTGGGGAGATAATTACATTAATTTGCCGACTGAAGATGCAAACATCCTCACGGCACTGAAAACCGATACAACGTTACAGCAAAACGTCATCGACAATTTATTGGAGGTGCGCAGGCGTTTGGTGGAAGATCACAAAATTAGTGCAAACACCATAGTTAGTGCAATTGATGGTCTGTGTTATCGCGTGAAAATTTACATCTCCGGTACTGAAGCGTTTGCTGGCGATACGGTTCCTAGCTCAGGTGGTGGCACCGATTGCACGCAAAGCGCGGAAATACCCATCCCATATTTTACTTCACCCTATGCAGAACTTATCGGTCTTACGCAAGCCACTCCTACCCCTCGCGTCACCTTGCACGAGTACGCGCATACCATTCAATGTGGGGTGAAACGCGGTTCATTCAAAGGCTGGGAATGGTGGATCGAAAGCTTTGCTAATTTTATTGGCAATGATTTTTCTACTAGCGATCACCTGCTTGATCAGTTTCATTTGCATTCGCATTTCATGTTGGACTCGCCTTTTACACGCTATGGTGCATGGCCATTCTATGAATTTTTGCGCGACAAATTCGGCGCTGAATACACCTCGGATATTGTCGAACGCGTCAGTTATGACGAGGAAACCTTATTCGAATTTATTCGCCGCACGGCACCGTTTGATTGTTCGGCCAGCGATAATGAATGTCGTGCCCAAGGCTTTGCCAATCTCTATGCAGACTTTGCCAACAAGAGCATAAATTATGGCTATCTCACTAAAAAGTTAAACCATGACGTTAAGGCGCTTGCCAACAGAACGGGTTTCACGCCAGACATCCGAACTCATCTGATTAAAAAGGGCGAAAACCATTATCAGGTAGCCGATTGGCATGCACCGCAACGTTTAGCACATAATCTGATTGAGTTGGTGCGTGATGCAAACAATCCGCTGCTTTCTATTAACTTTAACGGTTGGCCAGTGGAAGATCGCAATGTAATGTGGCGCGCAACAGTTGTTGCAAGCTTGGATGACAGTGTGTTTCCGGCCAGAGAAGATTTTAGTGAAACCTTTGTGTCCGGCAAGTTTTCCATAAATCTTGACGATTGGGAAAACAAACTCAACGCGACGATTCAAGAACTACATCTTGTTATTGCTGCGATTCCAAAAAATCCAAAACACAATCATGAATTTAACAAGTTCATTACTTCTGCTCCAGGCTATAAATTATTAGACCGTTTTGTTTATGATTTTACACTAACCGGTGGCTGGCCCTTGGGGCATGAACCAGAGTCTGCGCGTAGTGCCATCACAGTTGCGGGGGCAGCGCATACAAATGGCGGCGGATTTGTCGCGTCTACTGCCAGTGTCGACAGCACGGCCTATGTTGGTCCCGATGCAAGAGTGCTCGATAACGCACAAGTACTTGGCAATGCACGCATTGAAGGTCGCGCTATCATCAAAGACTCGGCTATTGTTCAAGACAATGCGGTTGTTAGTTCCAACGCGATCATCGCTGGTACTGCTCAGGTAACTGCTTGGGCGACGGTGCGAGACAATGCCAATCTGATTTCCAATGCAACGGCAAACGGTGAATCCAAAGTGGCTGGCCATGCAGCCTATTCCACCGGTTTTGTTTCAAGCGACGTTGCTTTCGCCACTGCAACACCATTGTATGGCGAGTCACAAAACCTGGCACTCAGTGGCACCGCAACTTCCAACGGTCATGGCTGGTTTAATGTCAACGCATATTCAATGGGCACGGGCTATGACGAATGGACTATCGATGACCAGGGTAAACTAATTCATTATCAATTCAATCGTGCGCATAGTTATCGCATCAAAGATATACAAAACGATATTGATGCTTATTTTCTCAATGATAATGGTGAAGCAACAGCAGCAACACTCGCCGCAGACACCGACTTACTTAGCAATGTGTTGGTGTTCAACGGCACGGGATATATGGCTTTACCCAAAGTTTTTCTTGATTGGCGAGACTATAGCGTCACTATGAAAATGAAATGGCAAGCCAGCAATGGCAAACAAACTTTACTCGCTGTAAAAAATGATAAAGGCGAATCTTTGAGCCTGACACTAGTCCCTGCTAGTGGCAATCAATTTGATTTAGGCCTGAGCTTGATTGATCGAGACGGACAAAGTTTTGGCGCAACATTGAATAACACCATGCTGCTTGCGGATGCCTGGTTGAGTTTAACGCTAAGCTTTGACGACAGCAGCAAACTCATGAAAATCAGTACAACCCCAGTTGGGCTTAGCACACCGGCTGAAGCCAGCTTCGCCGCTCCTTATGGCACACGCGAATTTCATTATGATAGCCGAGAAACCAGACTCGGCAGTGCCATCGACAATAGCGAAAAATTCTATGGCCAAATCGATGACCTAATTTTGATACGCCAGTGAGCAACTAATCAAGCATACAACATACTCCCAAAAACCCGGGTCAGA
>JAOUJM010000136.1 GCA_029883265.1 Gammaproteobacteria bacterium | reverse complement strand
AGACTTTCTTTTTAAGCCTATGGGCTGGTGGTCAACTAACGGTTGGTTATCTAGTCGCACCCGTATTATTTGCCAGTTTACCCGATGATCGAGCATTGGCAGGCATGCTCGCAGGCAAGATGTTTAGCATCATCGCTTGGGTTGGACTGGTATTGGCTTTAGTGTTGGTTGTGGTCTACTACCTACAACAAAAAAGCAAAAGTTTTGCTCAATGGCGTTTCTGGTCTCTAGCCGGTTTGTTCGTACTTTCAATTGTAAGCCTGTTTGTGCTACAGCCGATGATGGCAGAGCTAAAAGCCCAGGGCATCGTCGCTGGCAGTGAAATTGCCAAACAATTTGGCAAATTACACGGTATTTCGTCAGGGCTTTACTTATTAGGTAGTCTGCTGCTAGCATCCCTGGTGCTAGCTGGGTTAAAGACCCAAGCTAAAACACCACGAAAACGGACGACCGTAGGTGATCGAGTCTAGTTTAGTTGAATAACCGGTTGGTCGAACGCACGATAGAAAATCCCAATATGACCAATATTCTGAACCCATTGGGCCTCACAATGGTCACAGATTTTATCAAGCATCACTTGACGTTGCGTACGATCACTCCCGGGAATTTTCACTTTAATGAGTTCATGGATCTTAAATTGCTCGTCTAGTTCATTGAGCACTGCTTCGGTCAAACCATTTGCGCCAATGAGCACCACGGGTTTGAGTTTATGCGCCAGCGCGCGTAATTGATGTTTTTGTTTGCCAGTTAAAGCCATTATCGGGACAACCTATGGAAGAATCAAAGAACGCAAGTGTAACTCAAGCAGATAAAGGTTTCACGATTTCTGCTAGCCCTTTTAATCCAGTAAAATTTGATTTGGGTGTGATTCTTATTCTGGCCATAGGGATTTGGTTATTAGTAGGCGTGGTGACGAGCCAGGCATTGATACAGATTCTTATTATGTTTAGCTACGGCATTAGTAGCATGATTTGGCTAGTGCTGAAAATCCGTCGTATTTACCGTCAACAAATGACCTTACAGGAAACCCATGGCGAAGAAAAATAGACGCTGGCTGGAGCGCCATGTGAGTGATCCTTATGTGCAAAAAGCTCAACAAGCCGGTTATCGCTCCCGCGCCACATTCAAATTAGATCAAATTCAGCAAAAGGATAAATTGATTAAACCCGGCATGGTGGTGATCGATCTTGGGGCAGCTCCTGGTGGCTGGTCGCAATATGCTGCTGACATTGTAGGGGATCGAGGCAGAGTAATTGCATTGGACATATTGCCCATGGATGCCTTGGCGGGGGTTGAGTTTATTCAAGGGGATTTTCAACAACAAGAAGTATTTGATAAGTTGCTGGAATGTTTGAATAATCAGCCTGTGGATCTTGTAATTTCAGACATTGCCCCCAATATGAGTGGTATGAGGGTTGTGGATCAGCCCAAGGCCATGTATTTGGCTGAACTTGCCTTGGATTTGGCCCTGAGCGTGTTAAAACCCAGTGGCGATTTTTTGATCAAAGTTTTCCAAGGCGAGGGTATTGATGCTTACCGTAAACAGATACAAATGGAATTTCAGAAGCTTCTGACACGTAAACCCCAAGCGTCACGAGCGGAAAGTCGGGAATTATACCTACTAGGTAAGTCAAGAATTGTAAAAAAGTAGGTAATTAGTGTAAGGTTAAGGGCTAGTTTGCTATATGTAGATAGTAGCTTAACGATTTTTCAAGATTATTGCGTTTAAACTAGGCAAAACAACTGAGGATTACATTTTGAACGAAATGGTCAAAAACATCATACTTTGGGTGGTAATAGCCATTGTATTGATGTCCGTATTTAGTAATTTTTCACCGCGTCCAGCCGGATCGCGCCATATGGAATATTCTGAATTCATCCATTTGGTACGTGGCGGAGAAATCAATCGAGTTCAGATTGAAGGACGTTCCATTCGTGGAACACGAGCTGATGGCCAACCGTTCATGACGTTTAGCCCTAATGATCCTGGCCTGATCGGGGATTTATTAGAAAATAACGTTAATATCGACGTTAAGCCACCCGAGCAGCAAGGTCTGTTAATGCAGATTTTCATCTCTTGGTTCCCAATGCTTTTGTTGATCGGAGTGTGGATATTCTTCATGCGCCAAATGCAAGGTGGGGCCGGTGGTCGAGGTGCCATGTCTTTTGGTAAAAGTCGTGCGCGTATGCTCGGTGAAGATCAGGTAAAAGTCACCTTCAGTGACGTCGCCGGTGTTGAAGAAGCCAAAGACGAGGTCGGTGAGTTAGTTGAGTTTCTGCGGGATCCTGGTAAATTCCAAAAACTCGGTGGTAAGATTCCGCGTGGTGTTTTAATGGTAGGCTCGCCAGGTACTGGTAAAACCTTGCTTGCCAAAGCCATTGCCGGTGAAGCCAAAGTACCTTTTTTCACAATCTCTGGTTCAGACTTCGTTGAGATGTTTGTTGGTGTAGGCGCATCTCGCGTACGCGACATGTTCGAACAGGCGAAAAAACATGCGCCCTGTATTATTTTTATTGACGAGATCGACGCCGTCGGCCGTCATCGTGGCGCCGGTTTAGGCGGTGGTCATGACGAACGTGAACAAACACTAAACCAATTATTAGTAGAAATGGATGGTTTTGAGGGTAATGAAGGAATTAATGTTATTGCCGCGACTAACCGTCCAGACGTGCTCGACCCAGCATTGTTACGCCCCGGTCGTTTCGATCGCCAAGTGACTGTGCCACTTCCTGATGTGCGTGGTCGCGAGCAAATTCTACGTGTGCACATGCGTAAAGTGCCGGTTGACGATAATGTTAAACCCAAAGTGATTGCACGTGGTACGCCTGGTTTTTCTGGCGCCGATCTAGCGAACTTGGTTAACGAGGCTGCCTTGTTTGCTGCTCGTGCCAATAAGAAACTGGTTCAACAGGATGATTTCGAGCGTGCTAAAGATAAGATCATGATGGGCGCGGAACGTAAGTCGATGGTTATGAGTGATGATGAGAAAAAACTCACGGCCTACCACGAAGCCGGTCATGCCATTGTTGGTTTAAAGGTGCCTGATCACGACCCGGTTTATAAGGTCAGCATTATCCCACGCGGACGTGCTTTAGGTGTGACCATGTTCTTACCCGAAGAAGATCGGTATAGCTATAGTAAGCAACGTTTGGAAAGCAGTATTTCCAGTTTGTTTGGTGGACGTATTGCCGAAGAGATTATTTTTGGAGTGGAAAAAGTTACAACAGGTGCATCGAATGATATTCAGCGTACGACTGACATCGCTCGAAGTATGGTTACCAAGTGGGGCTTGTCGGATCGTCTAGGCCCATTGACCTATGCGGAAGAAGAGGGTGAAGTATTTCTTGGTCGCCAAGTGACACAGCATAAAAATGTGTCTGATGAAACCACACATACGATTGACGAAGAAGTGCGTGCCATTATTGACCGCAACTATCAGCGTTCGACCCGAATTCTGAATGAAAATTTGGACAAACTACATGCCATGGCCGATGCTTTGATTCAATATGAAACCATTGATCGTGGTCAAATTGATAAAATTATGAAAGGTGAGCCACCAGGTCCACCAAGTGATTGGGATGAGTCCGATTTGGATAAACGTCCCGACGAAGAAACCAAAGAAGCATCTGCCAGTGATGAAAAGAAATCCAGTGGCGGAGGCGAAATAGGTGGACCGGTTAATCAGCCTTAATGACTGATTTGGATTTACGCTCCACCAAGCGCCCATGGGTTATGGGTATTCTGAATATTACCCCCGATTCCTTCGCGGACGGGGGTAAATTTTTGTCGGTCGAAAATGCATTAACTCAGGCTAGACAAATGATTGCTGATGGTGCTGATATTATTGATATCGGCGGCGAATCGACACGTCCGGGCGCTGAAGCAGTTAATAGTGATGAAGAATTAGACCGTGTTATTCCCATCATTGAAGCCATTCGCAACGAATCTACCATTCCAATTTCCATCGACACTAGCAAACCCAGTGTAATGCAGGCTGCCGCAGAGGCGGGCGTTAATCTAATTAACGATGTTAATGCCTTACGCGCTGATGGTGCTGTGGAGCTTGCGGCTAAGTTGAAGCTGCCCGTGTGTTTAATGCATATGAAGGGTGAACCACGCACTATGCAAACCAAACCACACTATGAAAATGTGGTGCAAGAAGTGTTAGACTTTCTATTGCAACGCGTGGATGTTTGCACATCGGCTGGCATTGATGGCAGCCGTATTTGGCTTGATCCTGGATTTGGTTTTGGTAAATCTTTAGCGCATAATTTACAGTTGTTAAAACATTTGCATCGTTTTGTCGCGACTGATTTTCCTGTGTTGGTGGGTGTATCGCGTAAGTCGATGTTTAAGATGTTATTGGATCTAGAAGTGCAAGATCGATTGCCAGCGAGCTTAAGCGCTGAAGTTTTTGCGCTGACACAAGGTGCACATGTGTTGCGTGTGCATGATGTTCGCGCTACAGTCGAAGCAGTAAAAGTATTTCAAGCTATACAGGAAGCGTAGGGAGTAGTTCAGTGGGTCGACGTTATTTTGGAACAGATGGTATTCGCGGCAAAGTAGGTGAAGATCCGGTTAATGCCGAATTTGTAATGAAATTGGGTTGGGCGGTAGGCACTGTGCTGGCGCAAGAAGGGAACCGCAAAGTTCTCATTGGCAAAGATACGCGCATATCAGGCTATATGTTCGAGTCTGCACTACAAGCAGGATTATCAGCCGCTGGTGTTGATATTCATATTTTAGGTCCTATGCCTACACCTGGTATTGCATATTTAACCCGAACTTTTCATGCGCGTGCCGGCATAGTGATTAGTGCTTCGCATAATCCGTTTTATGACAATGGCATCAAGTTCTTTTCTGCAGAGGGTACTAAATTACCTGATGAAATTGAAATAGCGATTGAAGCGGCAATTGATCAACCTATGACAACTGTTGATTCCTCAAAATTAGGTAAAGCAGAACGTATCGAAAGTGCGCGTGGACGCTATATCGAATTTTGTAAATCCACGATTCCCATCGGTACGGATTTTCAAGGTCTGAAAATTGTTTTGGATTGCGCGCATGGTGCAACTTATAACATTGCCCCCAGCGTATTCACTGAGTTAAATGCTAAGGTAACCAGTATTGGCATCAAACCCGATGGCTTAAATATCAATGATGGATATGGTTCAACTTACCCTAAAGTTCTGCAAGAAGAAGTGTTGCATCGAGGCGCCGACTTGGGGATTGCTTTCGATGGCGATGGTGATCGTGTAGTGATGGTTGACGCTAATGGGGAAGTGGTTGATGGTGATGAATTGCTTTACATTATTGCAATGGCGCGGCAAAAAAATGAAACATTAAATGGCGGTGTCGTGGGTACTTTAATGAGTAATTTTGGATTAGAACATGCGTTAGAAGAGCAGGGCATAGCGTTTACCCGCGCAAAAGTTGGTGATCGCTATGTACTGGAAGAATTAAAGAAAAATGCTTGGAGTATAGGTGGCGAATCATCCGGTCATATAATTTGTTTGGACCGCACCACCACTGGCGACGGTATTGTTGCTGCGCTACAAGTAGTAGCCGCAATTGTTGACACAGGACGTAGCTTGCATGAATTAAAAGCCGGTATGCGCAAATACCCTCAAACCATGATTAATGTTCCGCTGAAGAAAAAAGTTGATGTCACGCAGATACCAGCGGTCAACGATGCAGTGAAACAAGTCGAAGAAAAACTTGCAGGTAATGGCCGGGTGTTACTGCGAGCCTCAGGTACTGAGCCTTTGATTCGTGTCATGATTGAAGGCACCAACCCTGTTCAAGTCGATGAGCTGGCCAATGAGTTGGCGGATGTGGTTAGACTGAATGCATAACTTGATTTGGGCTTGTGTAGTCGTTTAAGTTTATCAAGTTTACACAGGCCAAGCGGGTTCTCCGCTCAAATTAAAATGAAAATTGGTCGTGGTATTTCAGGATAAAGCCAGTGTCGACACTGGCAAATAGTTGCATATATTTTCCTATGACTGATTTTACTTTTAGGTATCGTCACAGAGCCGTTTTTGAAATTGGCATTCTCAACGGTTTTGTAGCATTGCTGCACAAACACCACAATCCGTGAGTACCTGCCAAACTCTAAAACCAGCCATGAATACAGGTGTCCTAGTGGAGACTACAGTAACCTCAAATCTAGCCCACTAAATCCCAGCTTTCCATTGATTTTTCAAGCATAAATCGGTAAGCTTCCCCACCTTTGGAAGAGAATGGGGGACGAATATGCGCAAACCACTGGTTGCCGGAAACTGGAAGATGAATGGCTCGAGTGAGAGCATTAAAAAGCTGCTATCTGCGTTGATCAAGGGCGCAAAAAGCGTGAAAAATGCGGAAATTGCGGTATGTCCACCTTATATATACATTCCCGGCACTGCTGGAATGTTAAGCGGAACCAATATCGTCTGGGGATCTCAAAACGTAGCGACTGAAGAATCGGGTGCCTATACTGGTGAAATCGCTGTTAGCATGTTGAAGGATTTTAAGTGCACTTATGCGATTGTTGGTCATTCAGAGCGTCGTACGCTTTATGGCGATACCGACCAAGTGGTAGCTGATCGTTTTGCCCGCGCCTTGGCCGGTGGTGTTACACCTATGTTATGCGTTGGTGAAACTTTGGCTGAACGCGAAAGTGGTAGTACCGAAGCTGTGGTTGAACGTCAGTTAAAAGCTGTAATTGATAAAAACGGCATTCAATCCATCGCCAAATGCGTAATTGCATACGAGCCGGTTTGGGCAATAGGTACGGGTAAAACAGCAAGCCCGGAACAAGCACAAGATGTGCATGCGTTTATCCGCAATTATTTAGCCGGGCAAGATATGCAAGTGGCTAATGGTGTAAGAATTTTATACGGCGGCAGTGTTAATGCTGGTAACGCTAAAGAACTATTTGCCAAGGCAGACATTGATGGCGGTTTAATAGGCGGCGCATCATTAAAAGCCGATGACTTTTTAACGATTTGTAATTCATTTTAAGAGAAGACCATGGATTTAATATTAACCATCGTACATATTGTTGTTGCAGCAGGTTTAATTGGCCTGGTGTTATTACAACAAGGCAAGGGTGCGGACATGGGCGCGGCATTTGGTGCCGGTGCATCATCAACCGTATTTGGTTCACAAGGTTCGGGTTCGTTTTTAAGTCGCACAACGGCAGTATTAGCCACGACTTTTTTCGTTACCAGTTTGGTATTGGCCTATATGTCCGGCCAACGAACGGCAGTGAGCGACGATAGCGTAACTGATCGGGTTAATGCCCCCGCTGCTATTGAAGCACCTGCGGTACCCCAAGAAAAAGCTGACGTACCCTTAGTGCCCGAAGAAAATGCGACTGGCGATTTACCGCCACAGTAGCGAGTACGATCAGAATTGCCGACGTGGTGGAATTGGTAGACACGCTATCTTGAGGGGGTAGTGGCGAAAGCTGTGCCGGTTCGACTCCGGCCGTCGGCACCATATTTAGATATACCGGACTCCATCAGAGTCCACGAAAATCCAAAAATACTACCTAACTCATTAAAAACACCAGCATTTATATTCTGCTGGTGTTTTTTTATGTCTCCAGAAATCTCTAGGTCTACAGGGGTATCGGGGGGTAGAATGGGGGGTATCAATATTTCTAACGAAAGAAGATACCCCCTATGCCATCAGACCTACTAACAGAAGTCCTCATAAAGAAGGCAAAGCCTAAGGATCGACAATACAAAATGGCCGATGGACGCGGCATGTACCTCTTGATTACCCCGGCTGGTAAGAAATACTGGCGAATGAAATATCGATATTCCGGCAAAGAAAAGGTCTACTCGATCGGTGTATATCCTGAGGTTAAGCTTGCTGATGCTCGAAAAGAACGTGACAGAGCTAAGAAACTACTCAAGAAGCATCAAGATCCTGTTGAGAGTCGGAGAGAGGAAAAACGTCAGGTAGCAGTCAATCATGAAAATGTGTTTGAGGTGGTAGCAAGGGAATGGCATGAACAGAAAAAGGAAGCTTGGTCTGAAGATCACGCCAAACAAGTCTTGAAGTCTCTAGAAAACGAAGTTTTTCCTCATATAGGTTCCAGGCCAATTGCTGAGATTGATGCGCCGACCATAATTGAAGTTGTGCGTAAGGTTGAGAAGCGTGGTGCACTAGATGTAGCCTCGAGAATACTGCAGAGAATCAAGGCGGTTTTCAGGTATGCGATTATTTCGAAAATACCTGGAGTACTGGTAAATCCAGCAGCGGACTTGTCTGAAATATTAAAATCTAGACCGGTGATTCACCGGCCTGCGCTCGCTGAAAACGACATCCCCGATTTTTTTGAACGGCTAAATAACTACGATGGACACGAAGCTACAAAGCTTGCGCTTGAGTTGGTTATACTGACTTTTGTTCGATCATCCGAGTTACGAGGTGCACGCTGGGAGGAATTTAATTTTGATCGGCTTGAATGGCGCATACCCGCAGAACGTATGAAAATGAATAAGGAACACATCGTTCCCCTGTCACGTCAATCTGTAGCGGTCTTAGAAAAACTCAAACCACTCACTGCTAAACACGATTTGTTATTCCCTGGCCAAAACAAACGCGATGTACCAATAAGTGAAAACACGTTGCTTTATGCTATGTACCGCATGGGCTATCACAGTAGAGCCACAGTTCATGGTTTCAGAGCCACCGCTTCCACCATACTTAATGAAAATGGTTTCAACTCTGACGTCATTGAAAGACAGCTTGCGCACTACGAGCGAAACAAAGTTAGAGCAGCTTATCATCGTTCCGAATACCTCGCCGACCGCAAAGACATGATGCAATGGTGGGGTGATTTTTTGGATGGCAAGCGAGAACTTAAACAAGATATAGATTCATGACGGTTTTGATTTTCAGGCTTACCATCTCTGAATTGGAACGCAGGAATAGCTTTAATGGCAGAGCATAGATTTTTTTCTCTCCAAGAATTGTCTGATCGTTGGAACTATACGGAAGAGCACATAATTCGGTTCGCTGAAAGCGGAAAAATCGTTCTTTCGTTTAGGGATCCAATTAGTGGCTGCATCCTTCATATCCCACATAATGAAGTTTACCAACTGAAATATGGCCAAATTGAAAAGCTAATCGGAATCACAAAAGTACGGGACAATGTTGCGTCCGTCTTACCATGGCCAGATTTATACTTGAATGGACCAGTTAATCGAAACGATGTTTTTATTACAGAGGAAGAATTTAATAAGTGGGACAAAGTTTTAGGTCGATTGTCGCTTGAATCTTTACCACATGTGAGACTTCGGTATGGTACTGAATCGGTATTAGCTCGGGATATACCCAGAATGGTTTCAGCTGCAGTCTACCCAGATTGTTATCCACGGCTCAAGAACCTGAGTAAGAGAGATGCTCAGACTGGCATACTTGCTGAGCTAGACAAGTCAGACTGGGATTTTCTAATTAAAACTATTTGGTATGACACATTGGCTTTAGCAATTGGTTCAGATTCCGATTCATTTAAAGATTATTTGGACATTTTTAACAAACATCCATCTCGACCGGATTGGGAATTGGTGCCATATTTTGAGACACCGCAAGAGTTAATATCTCTAAAAGAGTCACTTGAAGAAGAGGTAGTAACAATTATGTTCAAAATGGCTTCAGAGGGAGATATCAAGATGGTTTCGTCTTTTACAAGCTCATATCTGTGGTCGCCAAACATTAATGACTATAAGACCAGTTATATTGGCTTGGAAGATTTTGCAAAGATTGGTCATTATTTCGACGTTCGGGTATCAGACGTAGAAAGTGAGCACTCAGAGGAAAATTTGAGAAAACATAAGCAGGACAATGGGTGGTATTCAATAGAAGATGCCTCAGCTATCTTAGCTCGAAATGGAAATGGTTCCGTCGATGACATTGAAACTCGAATAGTTTCCGCCATTGTAAATGGGGAGCTGTCTGCATATCCTTCTCCAGGAAGTTTTAGAAAAACAGTTATAAGCAAAAAAGAAATAACTGCATATACAGATGAGCTTTACTGGAGTGAGATTAATGAATGGCTTGCTATGTATGAGCCGCATGTGGAGTATAGATTTTATGGACCATATGATTTGAGTTGCGATGAAACTCAAATAGATTCTGAAAAAAAAGTTTGTTCATTGTCGGATATAAAGGTTGAGATAGAGTTTCTAGATTATGATCAACCACAATACCTTAGGATAATCTATAACGGAATTATTAAACGATATTCTTTCTGTGAGATGGGTTTTTGTAAAAAAAATAATCCTAGCGAATTTAAAAAACCGTTTTATACTCTTCTAGCAATGGCAAAAAATTCTGGTGTAATCCATTCGGAGAAAGGGGCTAAACTAAATAATGAAAATAGGAACCATGATCAACTAGGCTCGGATATAAAGCGCTTAAGAGATTTACTCGTAAATATGTTTTCCAAATTAGGCGTCAATGTTCCTGTTAAGGCAATTTCAGATTACGATGGAAATCTAAAAGGTTGGAAAACTGAATTCAAATTAGCGATCGTTGATTGTGCTAGTAAAGTGGAACGTAAAATCGATGCTCAACTTAGGGCAGAATACCCTGAGATATTTGACTAATAAAAGTCTCCCGGTTTCTGACTTCTTTCGATCCTCTTAAAATAGCAGATACATAAAAGACAAGTAATTTCCTCTTGTCATTGCATGTATTATCAATCTGAAGACACTGACATCAGTATTAAAATTACTAGGTAGCATGAATCCTGTGGTAGTAGGTAAGTTAAACACCAAATTCAAGTAGGTTTCTTAGTTACGACTGGCTCTGATTTGCGAATCGAAGTGCCTACGGAATAATGAAAAATTCCGTAGGCTTGAGGCTATCTAATTCAATAAATTTAAAAGTTCATCTCCGAGGCCGGTAAGTTTTTGAGCGTTGATCGCATCAATCTCACCTTGCTCTGTTGCCAATACAATCTTATTCTTGAATGATGCAACTTGATTTCTCGCAGCTTGCACTCTACCTGCTTCAATAAATTTTCCTACTTTTTTCATATTAGCAATCGTCGCATTAACTAGTGACTGTGAAAGTGGCGTTTGGATAATCTGTTCCACAATAAAACTCGATAGTGAAACTGGATTGCTGGTATTGCCCACAGTTATCACTACGCTATTGGTTGTGGTCAAGTTCGGTGTTCCACTATCGGTCGCATGGAAGTCAATGATATAAGTGCCATTTTGTGTGAAATCCGGTGTCCAGCTGAAGTTGTTGTCGATACTGAATCGTGCACCTTCCGGTAGCACACCTGCTAAACGTTGGCCATCACTTAAATTCTGAAGTTGAGCAACAATACTAACATTATCCCCATCAGGATCAATTGCGTCCACGTGGAAAAATATGGATTCGTTTTCTTCAACAAGGATTTGGCCAATAGGAGTAATTGTTGGTGGTCGATTAGTATTGCCAACAGTAATTGAAATTATCTCTGCATCAATTCCTATTGGGTTTCCTGAATCCGTGACAATAAACTCAATATCTGAATAAGTTCCCGCCTGTGTGAAATCCGGGGTCCATTGAAACACGCCGGTTATTGCGTCAAGTGTGGCACCTAGGGGTGCATTGCTCATTGAAAATGAGAGTGTATCGCCATCCGGATCGGTTGCATGTAGAGTCAATTCAAACAGCTCACCTTCATTAATCAACAAATTGCCTATCGGCTGTAACACAGGATCGGAATTGTTTTTAATTGGGTTAAGAATGACGGCACGACGCTCGCCATTGAAAAATCCGGTACCGACGATTTGCCCTTTATCATTTATCCCTGACACTGAGCTCAAAGTCCAGCCTAAGTCATAAAATTGGGTTGCAAGTTCCACGTATTGCCCGGTTTCATAATAGTAAACAAATGGACCGAAGGCACCGCTTTGGCCTATTTTAAAACCAATGACTTGGCCTTGACTGTTGACGTCAATTCTGGAGCTTTCGCCAATTGCGAGTCGTGAATAGGGCGAAATCCCAAAGTCGATGTAGGTATTCCTGCGACTATGCATGTCGTAAATAAATAAATCGGTACTTAAATCCGGTTGGAGTATGCTACCAACCACCAACCCGCTATCGCTAATCGAACGCGCAGTACTTCCACGAATTTCTGGATGTTGAGCGAATGGTTTAATGATACCGGTATCGGTGAAAATTGCTGCTTCTTTATAACTGAAGCCTATTTGTCCTACCGAGACATTGTTGTTATTTATGCCCGTCACATAGGATAGGCCAGTGACGCCCGGTAATACGGTGATAGATTCTCCAAAGTTCACCGCCGCATACTGAATGCTACCATTGAGCAACACACTTGAATTACCGACAATTGTTCCTGTGTTATTTATCGCAGAGGCTCGACTAGATGTTAACTTATTCCATAAGGGAGCAACTTGAACCCCTAAATTGGTAATCGTTCCATTGCTGAATAATGTTGCACGGGATAGATAACGATCGACAGAACTGACATAAGGGTAGGTGTACCCGACTACATCACCGGAATCATTAATGCTATAGGCCATAGAAGTCATTGTTGATTCTGGGTCTAGATTAATGACCGTGGTTCCGTCATACATAAAGGCTCTAGCAATGCCATCAAAAAATCCAGTACCAGCTACTTGTCCGGATTCGTTGATTACAAGCAATACACTAGGGGTTACAATTCCTAAATCGATTAACTCATATTCCACCGTAACGGGTTCATGACTTTTCACAAGAACGCGAATTTGGTCGCCTG
>JAOUJM010000135.1 GCA_029883265.1 Gammaproteobacteria bacterium | reverse complement strand
GTGATTTTTTTGGTGAAGACCGATTTACTTTTTACGCCAGTGACGACAGCAATCTACAATCAGCTACCGCGACTATTCGTATTAATGTTGGCGCCAGCAATGATCGACCACTGGCACAGGCTCAACAGATTAATTTGGACGAGGACGCTAGTAAAATTATTACGCTCAGTGGTAGTGACAGCGATGGCAGCATTACACGCTATGAAATAACTCAGTTTCCAGAAGAAGGCAGTTTAGATATTAGTGACTTACCCAGTATTAGTTACACGCCTCGTTTAAATTATTTTGGTACGGATAGTTTGAGTTTTATTGTTTTCGACAATGATGAGGTAGCCTCAGTTGCCGCGACTGTTGAACTTACAATCAATTCAATCAACGATGCACCCATTGCCAATGCACAGGACCTAGTGATTGACGAAGATACGATGACTCCGATCGAATTAAGCGGTAGCGATATCGATGGCCAGATAAATGGGTTTTCTATTGTCGAGCAGCCCTTGCACGGTAACTTGGTTTTAGATGCTTTACCCAATATTCAATACACACCCAATAACAATCATTTTGGTAGCGATCAATTCACATTCATTAGCACTGATGACTCCGGTTTAGACTCCCAACCCGCCACCGTTCGCATTACGATTAATCCTGTGAACGATGCACCGACGGCCATAGCCCAATCACTTGATGTTGTGGAAGATGCCAATTTAACATTTAATCTTAGTGGTAACGATGTCGACGGCAGCATTAGTCGTTTTGAGATCATCACACTTCCCAACCGTGGCTCACTTAATTCGGAAAATTTACCGCAAGTGACTTACACGCCGGTTGCGAATTATTATGGTGACGATAGTTTTGTTTTTATTGTTTATGATAATAATAATGTTCCGTCAGCCGAGCAAAGCATTAGCTTAAACATTAGTGCGGTCAATGATCCTCCGGCTGCGAGCGCACAAAGCATTAACTTGAACGAAGATAGCACTAAAGCAATTACACTCGGCGGCGTTGATATTGATGGTGTTGTCGACGCTTATGAAATTATAACCATGCCTAGCAAGGGCAACTTAGACGTTAGTGGTTTGCCATCTGATCCACGTATCGTTTATACACCCAATGCCAATTATTTTGGACAGGATCAATTTAGTTTTGTTGTTTTCGACGAACAAAAACAAATATCCCAAGCTGCCACTATTAGCCTAAACATTGCTCCGGTGAACGATGCACCTATCGCACAAGCACAAACCATAAACATCAATGAAGATGCTGCTGCAACAACCATTACATTAAGCGCTACCGATATTGAAGATAGCTCGGTAAACAATTTCACTATAATTTCGCTGCCAAGCAATGGTACATTGGATAGCAGCAACTTACCCCTTTTGCGCTACACCCCAAATGCTAACTTTTTTGGCCAAGAAATAATTTCCTTTCAAGCCATTGATAGCGAAAGTCTAACATCGCAAATCAGCACTATCACCATTAATATTGCATCGGTTAATGATCTTCCAATGGCTCAGGCGATGAGTATTGATGTTAATGAAAATACCAGCAGCGATATAATTTTAATAGGCAACGATCCCGATGGAAGCATTCAATCCTATAACATTACATCAAATCCTATTCATGGCGCGATAAACCTTAGTGGCAACAAAGTCAGTTACACACCGATTAGTAATTACGAAGGTCCCGATAGTTTTCAATATAAAGTCATTGATAATGATAATGCCAGTTCAGCCGTAGCAACAGTCAGCATTAATGTGCTGCATGTGAACGAATTACCGGTCGCTAATAATGATGCTTATGAAACCACAGGTAATGTCGCTATCACAATTGTTGCTCCCGGCTTATTAGTTAACGATAGCGATGACTCGGTACAAGCATTAACAGCACAAGCGGGAATTTTTGCTACCCAGGCTGGTGGCCAGGTGACAATCGGCAGTGACGGTTCTTTTCTTTATGACCCACCCCTTGGTTTTAATGGCGTAGACAGCTTCACATACCGAGCAATCGATGGCGAAACCCCTGCCATGTTTGCCACCGCAACTGCCAGTATTAACGTCAGCGGACGTGTGTGGTTTATTGATGGTCGTAGTGGCGGCGGCAATGGCACTTATTTATCTCCCTTTAGCCGTTTGGCTGATGTTAATACACGAATAAATGCTGCAGCCACGGATATTTTCTATTTACATGCCAGTCCCGAAGCGGGTGGCACCCCAATGGCTTATGCCGATAATATTGTTTTGAATGGTGAACAACAATTAATTGGCAGTGGTGTTGATTTTTCCGTGATCGGCTTGAGTCTTCCAGCAACAGTGCCTCCGACGATTATTGGTAATCCATCAACTGCAGTCGCTGACATTATTAGCTTGCAAGGAAATTTACACCGTATTCGTGGTCTCAATATCTCAGCTCACCCTGATTTTGGAACAAGAGACACCATTATTAACGGACAAAACCTAATGCCCGGCGCTCAACTCGACATTGATGCGCTGTCGATCAACTCCGTGAATTTGGGAAATATCATATCACTAAGCAATGTCACTGCTAATATTGTTATTGATTCAATTTTTGCTCAGGATTCGCAAAATACTGCACTCGAACTTTTTAACGTTCAAGGCAACTTTATGGTTGGCGATTTCAATCTCATATCTACCAACCGTAGTGCCTTAACCATCAGTGGCTCTGCGAATATTGAATTCAATCGATTCGACACTCGTTCAACATCCTCTCTTCAACCGATTATTAATGCACAAGCGTTTTCCGGCACACTTACCATTCGCAGCGGTCTGATGCAAAACGGTGAAGTTGCATTATTGTCACGCGAAAACATGATACCCATTCCACACTTCATCATTGAAAATACGATTTTCAATGACCAGCGACTGGCGGCAATTCAATTAATAGATACCCGTGGTCAATATGAAATCCGAAATTCTGAATTCGACGGATTTTCAAATGCGATGAGCGCAATATTTATAGACAATTCGAATATAGGCCCAGCAAACGACTTATCAGTCACACTTATGGATAATCGGTTTGGCGCATCAAACAACTCCAACGCCTTTGAATCTGCGATCGATTTTACGCTCAACTCTGATGGCAACTTTCGTTTGGATTTACTGGGCAACCGTTTTTTTGCTGATAGCTTTGCTCTTGATATTATCCGCGGCCAATCGGATTTTACATCAACTCATTTATTGTTAGATGGCTCAGCGCTAAATCCAAGGAATGAGTTTATTTCTCTGCGCGATTCCGCCATCAGGTTAAGACTGCGCGACGCATTAAACAATTCGATTGTGATCAACAATAGTGATTTTATTGGCAACAACCAATCATCCCGACCTGGCATTGATATTCGAACGGCCGGGCAAGGCAATACGGATATCGATATCAGTTCAAACCAATTTTCTAATCTTTCTGACTTTGGTGGCACCGCAAATATTTATTTGGATTTAGGTGGGTCTCTTGGATCCTCCGGCCCTACAGATAGTAATGTTAGAATAACAAATAATGAAATTCATGATATTGATGGATACGCACTGCATCTGGAAATGAATGACGGCTCCACTGCTTTTGCAGAAGTGGTTAATAACTTTTTTGACACACAACATCGGCGGTTTGAAAGTGATATGTTTGTTCTGATGGGCACAGGTGGCAATTATTTATGCATGTTAGCAATAAACAATATTTTCGATCCTGGCGGACGCATGGGTTTTGATGATGGCGCGGGGGATATGATTGACCTTAGAGATGTGTTTAATCAATCCGATTTATCAAATCAAAACGGTGGTGTCTTGATTGACAATCCAGGTGCAAGAATTAATTATGGAGCAGCATGCTAGAAAACTACTCTAACAATGGCTGCAACTCATATTGCAATAAATCCGCAATATATAAATAATCACAGCGTTGTTGCGCGGCAATAATTTCGCTGAGTATAAAATTAAGTTGCGCGGCAGTTTCAGTGTTTTGTGTGTTTGACGAGGTTAGCAAACTTTCAACTAGCTTCACAAAACTATCACTCGCCATGGCTTCCATACCCATGCGGAAATAATTGGCAGTCGTGGCGATTTGCTGATGAATTCGTTGCAAAGAATCAGTCATGATCCACCCAGAATTCCGTTCCATTAATTAAAGCACCGATTTTCGATGCATTATAAAATTTTATTTGTGTTTGCTGTTGAATATAATTCTCCAAATCAAGCAAAAACCCCCGGTAATTCGCTTGAGTTGTAACTTTTTCACCGTAGCCATTCATCACCCAATGTGGGCCCAACACGGATGAATTTAACGCTTGTGCAACCACCGCTCCGGCAACATGGGTTCGATTATTTGGAAAACAAAAATCTGCACCAAAAAATATTATTTTCTCAGCGCCCATCTTGACCGCTAAATCCGTCGCGGTGTGCAGAACACTGCCTGAAGTAAATAACACCGTATGTCTGTTTGTTTTTTGTATTTCGTCATAAAGTGCGTGCGCGCCATACGCAACATAACGTTTGGGTGTCCACAGCGTTAATGCCTCATGATCAACCACTGGGAAATACACGAGTTTGCTCGATTTAAGTAATCGCATATCCACCTGGAAATTCTGTTTCATTTTTTCCACGTCACTGTCAATCATGACCACATAATCTGGCACAATGTGATTTTCCAGCAACGGCTTCAATGCGGTATTCACCGCCACAATGACTAATCGTTTTTGAGTCCTTTTTAACAGCGAAAACGTTTCCTGCAAACTCGGTCCGGCGCCTACAACAGCAAACATTTCTCCTTGGTGTTTTTGAAATAATAAAGAAACATCATCATCAGTTTGAATAAGATCAATATTTCGTTTTATCATTTGGCGCATTTGTATGTGCAGCTCAGCCATATGTTTTTGCATGTAAGGGGCTGCCAATTCTAAACTGACTTTGTCGCGAGTTCGAGCGAAACGTGATTCCGCTAATATCAAGCACGAAGGCACTGCGACAAACGGTTGATTGATCACAGCATTATTGTCTGGCAGCTGCAAGCCAACTCTTGGGTCGCTCATCCAGTCAGAGCAATCAAATCTTGATAATACCGATTTAAAACAGGCTAGGTTCAAAAGAAACACATTAATCGTTGTAAGTAGTTCTCGTTTCAACAACACTCGCACCACATCACCTAAACCAATACCATAGATATTCACACTTTCAGCATCTTTGGCAATTAAACTGGTTTGTTGTTCCGCTTCGGCACGACGATCATAAATACTACTCAAATGTATGCCATGAATAATAAGACTGGCGTCATTTTTTTCGATATATTCATAGGGCGCAAACGTTGTTTGATTTAACTTTTGAAATAGCTCAGGCCAACGTTTTTGTAATATCGTTTGGTTTTCTGTCTTTATATTTATGAATTCATTCAAGCCCTAAGATTCCTTGTTTAGCCCGCTTGTTTGGATTGCGATGATTCATTCCAGATTGAATGCTCTGGATCGAGAAACTCATCATAAGGAATATAATGCGAACCATCGCAGGAAAAAGTCAAACCAACAATTCCATTAAAAATATTAAACGTTCCGGTACGTAAATATAACGTATCATCCATATAGCGTAATCGACGAAAGCCTTCAAAAATATTTGGTATCACCCCAGCTGGCGCTAGAGCTTTACGTGGATATTTTCGTTTAGGAAAGGCCAGACAAGTATCGGCACTGGTAAGGCATTCTACATCGAGCAAACGATAGCGATAAGGGTCATCATAATGCCAGACAATCGCGCGACTACTGGAAAAATGCAGCATTACATGGAATACACCATGATCCAACATTAGTTCTTCCAACACACCAATAACCGTCGTAATTTTTTTATCTAATAAACTTTCGACACGTGATTGATAAAACACACCGCTACGAATTGAAGGATCACCTTTCATTTGTTGCCAGGCTCTTGGCTCTTGATACATGACTTTGGTAATCGGCAAATCGCGTAAATCAAAATCAGCACCGATAAAGCCGAGCAACTGATCTGATTTATCATGCACCGCTTGTATAGCGGTCAATGAAGGTCGCTCAGCCCGTAAGCTGATATAAGCATCGGACAATAAGAAATCCGTATCGCTATTCACTTGTTTCATATAAGGCCGAGCCGCTCGATCGCGACCAAAATCAAGATTAATTAAACGATCAGGGGAAATATTGTCACTGATTTGAATTTTTTTCTGATCCAAGGCATATATAAATTTACAATGAGGCAGGCGTTTTAAACTTTTTAGTAACACCTGCTCTAAAGCCGTTTTATCAAACCAGACTTTGGCGCAAGACTGGGCAATTTTTTTTATTGGCTTTTCTAATTTCGTGGTCAGATCTTCACGTTGATGAAGAATATGTTGACGCAAATTGTCATTGCTTAGTTTCATTATTTATCCCCAGGAAATACTCAAGGAACAACAAGGCGCTCGAGAAAATATACCGGCTTGCAGTGATTCACATTGACGATGTCACCGAAGTGCAACACTAAAAATGTAAAAAAACCCAATCGTTTTGGTTAAGCATCCGGATCGGAATAAGTGGGATCTTTAATCGCTAAATCCCGTTTCCACCCCAATTTTTTCTCGATAGATGCAATCATTAAACCGGCGATGTCTTTGCCTGTTGCGGTTTCAATACCTTCCAGTCCGGGCGAAGAATTGACTTCCAACAGTAGGGGACCGACTTTTGAACGAATAATGTCCACACCCGCGATTGTTAAACCCAGTGTTTTTGCTGCCTTGACTGCAAGTGTGCGTTCTTCAGGTGTGATTTTTACCACACTGGCACTGCCACCTTGGTGAATATTTGCTCTAAACTCGCCGGGTGCAGCCTCGCGTTGAATGGAGGCCACTACTTTGCCATCGATCACAAAACAACGTAAGTCCTTGCCATCGGCCTCTTTAATAAATTCCTGAACTAATAAATTGGCACGCAAGGATTTAAAGGCATTGATTACACTTTCTGCGGCTTTGCGAGTTTCAGCCAAGACCACGCCTCGACCCTGAGTACCTTCCAATAGCTTAACCACTAGCGGTGCGCCACCCACCATATCGACCAGATCACTGGTGTCAATCGGTGACTTTGCAAATCCTGTGGTTGGTACACGAATGCCATGTTTAACCATTAATTGAAGTGAAAATAATTTGTCACGGGATTGTGTGATCGCTGACGAGGAATTAGCAGTTAATACACCCATGCTTTCAAATTGGCGCGTTAAGGCACAACCATAAAATGTCACACTGGGGCGAATGCGTGTAACCACCGCATCTAAATCACCGAGTAATTTACCACCACGATAATGCGCTTCGGGCTCTGTGGCATCCAGTTTCATATAACATTGCTTGATATCCAGAAACTCCATTTCGTGTCCACGCTCATCACCCGCTTCAAGAATTCGTTGGTTGCTATACAAATCGGGATTGCTGGCAAGAAGGCCAATTTTCAAACCGGTTTTACTCGGCTCTTTCTTGCCATAAAATTCATCAAGCTCCTGTTCATGCACTTCACCTTGGCAAAAACTCAATGATGGATCCACTACCAATCGTTGGCTCATGGCTTCACGACCAAGTAGCATACGAAACCCCATGGAGTCCCGGTTCGCCAATGTCAGTTCCACTTTCCACACGGATTGACCCATGCGTAAATGGGCGAGAATAACGTATCGAGTCTCACCGATGCCGCTAGAACTTTTCACTACGCGTTTATCGACAATTGGTTTTTCGCAGCGAATTACTGTACTACGATTATTTTGCAATGGGTGGATTTCAAAACTCACCCATGATTGACCTTGGCGGCGGAATTTTTGAATATTGAAGGCATGAATCGATGAAGTTTTCGCTCCAGTATCGACGCGTGCTTTAATCGCAGGAATGCCCAGGTCTGGAAATGCACACCATTCCTCACTTCCAACAATAATCTTGTCATTGTTCACTGTTTCTGCCATGTAAATGCCTCTATACTGATCACGATGGACTTTTAACTGTTTGCAAGCAAAGCCTTTTAACTACGGAATTTTTACTGCAAATCCTTGTCCATTTTAGCATCAATTGTTTCAAACAGGATAACAATATCCTGATTTAACAAGACAACACTATTCGTATGAAAGCTGATTGAGATGAAAAATCGGGCGATGCAAATTGATCGATTTGTCGCTTAAAGTGTTTGATGTACTTTCGCTATTCTCAAGCAAAGACATCGTAGTAGTTTTTATTAAAAACAATTTATCGAAACCACCTATTTTCAAATCTTCATTAGCAATACTACAGACAATATATTCGTTCACTGATCTAGTATGGATTGAACATAACCCAACCAAGTGGCTTGCGCAGTGGCATTGATAGAAGCACAAATTGAACGTGGTGTTAATTGATGACAAGTGACGGGCTCTTTGGAAAATGTTGTTGCAACCCCCCCCGCTTGGCGCAAAATGAGTTCACCTGCGGTGTAGTCCCAAAGTTTTTGCCCACCATGTAGATAATAATGAAAACGCCCTGCAGCCAACCAGGCCCAATCCAATGCACCAGAGCCAAAATTGCGCTGCGATGCGAACGGTGGCCTGCTAACCAGTTGCATAGCTAAATGGCTAGGCAAACGTTTTAAATCAATAAACGCGATGGCTTGATTGAGCGGCCATGCGGCTATATCCAGATTCAAGCGTTCAGCATTGAGTGTTGCTGGCCCAGCATCAGTTGCAGTAAAACATTCATCACGAATCGGGTCATAAATGAGAGCAAATTGGCAACGCCCATGATTAACCAAAGCAAGCGAGGTGCAAAAATATGGGAGACCTGCAGCAAAATTACTGGTTCCATCCAGTGGGTCTAAACACCAATAATGGCCATCACCATCAATCAATGCTTGCTGTGTTGCAGTACTCATTTCTTCACCCAGAACGGGGATATCAGGCCAGTGTTGTTGCAAAAAATCAATGACCGCTGTTTGCATGACAATATCCGCTTCCGTCACGATACTGCCATCGGCTTTATGTTCATGCGTCACTTGGGCGAAACGTGGCACTAGCTCTTGTCGCGCCAGTGAAATTATATTGTCTTTGATTAAGATAATATCTTTTTCCTGCATGTGCTCAACCTTTGTGAATAAAAATTCCTATGGATATCGTTTCGACAAGATCGTGAACAACACAAATATCATGTTAAGCTGATTGTTCACACAATCCTTGTATCGCTTGGGCAATGACTTGTCGTCCACGCAATAACACTAACTCTTGCCAATCGGCTGTCGCCGGATAAAAAAATTGTTTTAATGTTTGCTTGATGGCTTGCACATGTGAATCATTCCAATCAAAAGTCTGGCGATGCAATAAATGATCAGCGCGTAATGCAGCAAACATTTTTTCTATGGAATAAGTGCCAAATTCTAAAGTTACAAAACAAATACGATCGTTTAGTGCTTGGTGCCAACAATAATCCAGTAGGCCGTCTTTGGGTGCTGAGCTGGAGGTACCCAACGCTGGTTCCGTCACGCTTTGACCATAAACATTTCGTGCCCATGCGACGGCTGAACTATTCGGCGCATGATCACAGATTAATTCTCCATAAGAAAAGGGCCCCAATCCTGTGTGAATGTCGATGACGGCCACATAATCGCGCCCTGCTAAATCAAAATCAGAAATAATTTTTTCTAAATTTTTTCTTGACTGACTCGCCGCTTGGCCGCCATAAAACAAACCGTCGGGATAGTCGTATTGGCCGCGAGTGATGCCTTCTTCAAATAAACCTTGTCCATTGTTATCACGCCATGTCAGCAGATCTGCCCAACTGCTCTCCAGATCTTGTTCATGCGCCGGCAATAGTTTGTTTGCCAATTCTGTGTATATAGTGTTTTTCGGTAAGGCTTGAGTAAAATCGATAAAGTTGCGATTCAAATCAACACCGTCTTCATTCACCCGTCTCAACCACGCAAAACCATAGGGATTAATCGCATGAATCAATAAAACACTCACATCCGTATCGGTTAGCTTGTGCAATTGATGTTTGAGAAAATCCAACTGAATTGCCGAACCGGCAAAACCTTCAATACCGTGAGTGGCACTTTGCAGCACCAGTACTCGGGAGGCATCCGCTCGCCCGATCCAGCTAACGGCAGTGGCCAAGGTTTCGTTTTCAGGCCCAAGCTGGTCAAAACTGAATGTTTGGTAGTCTGCCGTATTTAATCGCTCAACACTGGTTTTAAAATTTTGCTGCGCTAGCGCATAGGTCTTCGCGAAGCAGTGCTTGATAATTTCTGGGGATATTAATTTAGCTTGCATAAGTTTTAAACATAAATGGATTAAGTTAAATCCAGGTTAATTTCAGAAGTAGGCAAATTGTAGCAGTTACAACACTTGTGCAGAAGGCAACAATAGCTGCACTAAAAACAAACATAGGTTTTAAAAGCGCGCCTTATTTTAGGGCGGTAAGTAAAAAAGAACGCCCTTATTATCTGCCATTATTAGCATTATTTTCTTTCAAAACAATAAGTTGGGTCAATATTTAGAAATTGGCTTAAGGCTTGCTCTTAGCAGTTCACACAAATTGAACATGTGTTTTAAATTCATAATTTCACACTTGGTTTTATTTTTTAGGGGGATGTATGTCTTATTTAGCGCCTTCAGAATTTGTAACAAAAATGGTCGATGCCGGTGAATCCAAAATTTACATGTCGACGCGAGATACACTTATTCGTGCTTATATGGCTGGCGCGATTTTAGGCTTGGCCGCCGTGTTTGCGATTACCGTGGCAGTGACCACGGGCTCAGCCATACTCGGTGCCGTGTTGTTTCCCGTTGGTTTTTGCATGCTTTACTTGATGGGATTTGATTTATTAACCGGTGTATTTGTATTAACCCCCCTCGCCTGGCTGGACAAACGTCCTGGCGTCACCATTGGTGGTATTTTAAAAAACTGGGGTTTAGTTTTTGTTGGCAACTTTGCTGGCGCCCTAACTACTGCAGCCATGATGGCGGTGGTTTTCACTTATGGATTTTCGGTTGAACCCGGCGCTGTCGGACAGAAACTCGCAGGCGTGGGTGAGGCACGTACATTAGGATATGCTGAACATGGTGTCGCCGGTTGGCTAACGGTTTTTCTACGTGGCATGCTGTGCAACTGGATGGTCTCCATGGGCGTGGTTGGCGCTATGATTTCGACGACGGTCAGCGGAAAAGTTCTGGCCATGTGGATGCCGATCATGCTGTTCTTCTTTATGGGTTTTGAGCATTCTGTTGTGAATATGTTTCTATTTCCTTCTGCAATTATCATGGGCGGAGACTTTTCCTTTGGGCAATATTTATGGTGGAATGAAATCCCCACCGCTCTCGGTAACTTAGTGGGTGGCCTCGCATTTACAGGTTTAACCCTGTATAGCACCCATGTTAAAACCGGCCCTAAGCGTAAAATGGCCTAGTGAATTAACAAAAACCCGGTGGCACTTGTCAGCGGGTTTTTGTGATTAAACATTATGGGCAATCAACTTAAAATCGCTATTGGTCAATACTCGGATAAAGGCCGCAAACCTGTAAACCAAGACTTTCATGGCGCCTGCATTCCGCAAGAACCATTACTCAGCAGTAAAGGCGTAACCATTGTTTTGGCCGACGGCATTAGCAGCAGTCAGGTCAGTCAAATTGCGAGTGAATCCGCCGTTACCGGTTTTCTTGCCGATTATTACAGTACCTCTGATGCGTGGTCCGTAAAATCCTCCGCACAAAAAGTTTTGCAGGCCAGTAATTTTTGGTTACACGCGCAAACCCGTCAAAGTGAATTCCGTTACGATAAAGACAAAGGTTATGTTTGCACCTTTAGCGCCCTCATCATTAAATCAAGAACTGCGCATATTTTTCATGCGGGCGATACCCGTGTGTATGCAGTTCATAGCAACACCTTGGAACAACTAACCGAAGATCACCGTTTATGGATTTCCGATGATAGTAGCTATTTAAGCCGTGCCCTCGGTGTTAATCCACAACTGGAAATCGATTACCGTGCGCTCAATGTTGAAGCCGATGATTGTTTTATACTAGCCACCGATGGCGTATATGAATTTGTCGATGTGGCAACGATAACACAATGCATACATCAACATGCAAAGGACTTACAAAGTGCCGCTGAAACAATTGTCAAGCTCGCCTACGATAATGGTAGTGACGATAATTTATCAGTGCAAATTGTTAAAATCGAGCAATTGCCACAACAGAACCCAGATGAAATCTATCAACAGCTAACGCAACTACCTTTTCCACCTGAACTAGACAATCGTAAAGTACTTGATGGCTACGAGATTTTGCGTGAACTTCATATGAGCAGCCGCAGTCATGTTTTTCTCGCTAAAGATACAACAAACCAGCAAGAACTGGTCATCAAAATTCCATCGGTAGACTTGCGGGGTGATGCTGCTTATTTAGAGCGCTTTTTAATGGAGGAATGGGTCGCCAAACGAATGAATAGTCCTCATGTTGCAAAAGCCTATCCTAGCGATCGCCAACGTAATTATTTATATATCACCAGTGAATATATTGAAGGGCAAAGCCTTGCCCAATGGATGCTCGATCACAGAAAACCCAAAATGGAAATAGTACGCGATATTGCCGAACAAATTGCCAAAGGCCTACGCGCATTTCATCGTTTGGAAATGTTGCACCAGGACTTGCGCCCAAATAACATCATGATCGACCGCAATGGTACTGTAAAAATTATTGATTTTGGGTCCACCAGGGTTGCAGGTCTTGTTGAAATTGATTCGCCCATCATGCACCAAGAGATTCTCGGTACCGCC
>JAOUJM010000005.1 GCA_029883265.1 Gammaproteobacteria bacterium | reverse complement strand
GATGTTAATTGATACCCTATTTGATCGCTATTGGGATGATTTGTATCCTGAGAAAAAACGTATGCGTGGTCGGGTGGTAGCACTTACCTGGTTAAGCGATGAGTTAGAAAAAGGTATAGAAACACAGCGACCGGATACCCATGAGATCGACGCAGTTAAAAGTTGTTTGGCATTATTGGAATCCATCGACGCTCGGGTAAAAGAAAAAATAGAAAATGAACCACCTGATTTTACAAAACTCGTCAATCTTACCCGTGGATATGTGGCTGATGTCGAAAAAGCCGAGCGCGATAAGGCTCGCAAAGCCGAAGAAGCCGCAGCAAAAAAAGCTGCAGGAATTGTTGATATTGGCGGCGAAGCTGATTTGCCCAAGGCATTTAAACAGATCCAAAATAATTTACAACAAGTCATCGCTTATTTACGCAATAGCAAACCTAAGGATCCGAGATCTTATCGCTTATCACGTACCGCCATGTGGATCGGTATTGATAGTTTGCCACCGGACGAGAATGGCGTTACCCAAATTAAAAGTCCCGGCCCGGATACGCTTCAGCGTTTTGAAACCTTATTGAAAGAGGAAAAACATGCCGAGTTGCTGCTAGACGTAGAGCAGAACTTTATCAAAATGCCTTTATGGTTGGATGCGCACTGGTTTGCATATCAAGCATTGGATGCAATGGGACCTGAATGGGACGCGGCCAAACAAGCCGTTATTGTTGAAGTTTCGAATTTGCTCGCTCGCGTACCCGATATTCTCAATTTACAGTTCTCAGACAATATGCCATTTTGCAGTACTGAGTGTAAGAAATGGGTACGCAAAGAGGTGATGGCAGCATTTGGCGGCGCGATTGCGGATGAAGACGACGATGAAGGTCAAGCCATCGGTGGTTGGGAAGAAGAACTCAACAAAGCCAGAGCCTTATTAGCTAAAGGCCGATTCAATGATGGATTGTTATTATTAAGCAAAGGTGTGCGCCAAGCGGGGATCGGTCGTGAACAATTTTTGTGGCGCTTAGCACAAGCCAATTTTTGTTTTGAGGGCAAACTAATTGAAATGGCCATTCCTCAGTTGGAATATCTAGATCAACAAGTGAAAGAATTACATATTGCCCAATGGGAACCGGAGCTGGAAGCAGAAGTCTTGCGCTTGCTACTCCGTTGTTATGATTTGCTGGTGAGTAAACGCGTTGCTGCGTTACCGGTTGTTAGTAACAAAGCACAGGAAGTCTATGAAAGGTTGTGCCGTATTGACTTGGATTTCGCATTAACAATGGAACAAAGTCAGGGTACGAAAAAAATTATCCATCGAATGTTTGAGGTTGAGAGGAGGTAGTCATTATGGCTGACGGATCTGTTGCACCAAAAGAGCGTGTAAATATTATGTTTAAACCTGCCACTGGCGGGGCACAGGAAGAAATTGAATTGCCGTTGAAACTATTGATGTTAGGCGATTATAGCTGTGCAGAAGACGAACGACCATTGGAAGATCGTAAACCCATTGGTGTAGACAAAGATAATTTCAATGATGTCATGCGCAAGCAGAATTTAAATTTGGCGTTTAGTGTGCCCAACAAGTTAACGGGCGAAGAAGGCGATGAAATGGCGGTTAAATTGAAAATGGAAACATTAAAAGATTTTGCGCCCGATGCTATCGCTACACAAGTCCCTGAGCTGAACAAACTCATGGAATTGCGCAATGCATTAACGGCATTAAAGGGGCCTTTAGGCAATGTACCGGCATTTCGTCGTAAACTGGAACAAATGGTTCTGGATGACGATACTCGTCAAAAAATGATTGCTGAACTTGGTTTGGATGAAAAAGAAAAGGCTGAATAGCCGCTAGCACAGGAGAAAAAATATGTCTGATGCAGAAGTATTGGAAGATGCAGCGCCGGCGGCTGCTGAAGCGGAAGAAGGATCGTTACTCGACTTGGTAATGACCGAAACGAAAATTCGCCCCGAGGAAGAAGCATACGGTTTTGCCAAACGTGGTATTGAAATTTTTCTAGGTGAATTGGCCCGAGGCGATCGTCATGTAGAAAAAGTTGATAAAGACTTAATCGATCAGATCATTGCAAGTATCGATGAAAAATTGGGTATTCAAGTCAATGAGATATTACACCACCCCGAATTGCAAAAAATGGAATCTGCATGGCGTGGCTTGAAACTAGTCATTGATCGCACAGATTTTCGTGAAAATATCAAAGTTGAAATGTGTAATGTTTCAAAAGATGACTTACTAGCCGATTTTGAAGATTTTCCAGATATTACTAAATCGGGTTTATATCGACATGCATACACAGCCAACTACGGGCAGTTCGGTGGTGAGCCTGTGGGCATGATGATCGGCAATTACGAGTTTGGTCCGGGCGCGCAAGATATTAAATTATTGCGTTATTGCGCTAGTGTTGCAGCTATGGCTCATGCGCCTTTTATTGGTGCGGTGTCGCCGACATTCTTTGGTGTAGAGGATATCCAAGAATTGCCTAACTTAAAAGACATTGGTGCAATTTTCGAATCACCGATTTATGCCAAATGGCATGGATTCCGTGAATCTGAAGATGCACGCTATGTTGGTTTAACCATGCCTCGTTTCTTAATGCGTGTACCTTATAGTCGTGAATCCAATCCGGTCAAAGGTTTTGACTATGAAGAAGATGTATCCGGTGGACATGACGACTATTTATGGGGTAACACTTCCTATGCATTTGCCACGCGTTTGACAGAAAGTTTTGCTAAATATCGTTGGTGTCCCAATATCATTGGCCCACAAAGTGGTGGTACAGTAGATGATTTACCATTGCATCATTTTGAGTCCATGGGTGAGATTGAAACGAAAATTCCAACTGAAGTTTTGATTTCTGATCGACGTGAATATGAATTGTCTGAGCAAGGTTTCATTCCTTTAACCATGCGTAAAGGTTCTGACAATGCTTGTTTTTTCTCTGCCAATTCTGTTCAAAAACCGAAAAAATTCAGTGACACCAAAGAAGGCAAAGAGGCAGAAACCAATTATAAATTGGGGACTCAATTGCCCTACATGTTCATTATTAGTCGTTTGGCACATTACATTAAAGTCTTACAACGCGAACAAATTGGTAGCTGGAAAAACCGTGTTGAGTTGAATAAAGAACTTAACGACTGGATTCGCCAATATGTATCAGACCAAGAAAACCCATCGGCAGCGGTGCGTAGTCGTCGACCATTGCGTAAAGCCGAAATAGTGGTTTCTGACGTCGATGGTGATCCAGGTTGGTATCGTGTTGATATTAATGTTGTACCACATTTCAAATATATGGGTGCAAATTTTACCTTATCACTAAAAGGTAAGTTGGATACCGATTAGAAAATGTTAGGCTCTTGTCTAAGGCAAGAGCCTAACAACTATGAGGGGGGAGCTGATGTCATCTGAGGTAAGTTTTTTAGAACGTTTGACCAGCGATAATCCGCTCGCCAGCCGCTACACGATTGAAGTCAATCCAGAAAAAATGGCGCGTTCGGTGTTAAAACATTTGAACCAAATTCTGAATAGTCGGCAAGGTGCCTCGGCATGTGTACCCGACTATGGGTTGCCTGATTTTAATGACATGGTTTCACGGTTTCCCGATGCAATTGCAGAACTCAGGCGGGAAATTAAGCGGTGTATCGAAAAATATGAACCACGTTTGAGTCGCGTGCGTGTGGTCTATATAGAAGATCCAGATAATCCACTCAGTTTGCGTTATGAAATTTCTGCTCAACTTATTCTTGATGAGACGAAAGAAGAAGTCTGGTTCGAAACATTTTTAGACGCGTCCGGACAAGTAAAAATACGAGGGTCATAAGTTGGAATTTAATAAGTATTATCAAGATGAATTGACCTACTTGCGTGAAATGGGTATTGAGTTTGCGCGCTATTATCCGAAACTTGCACCGTTTTTAGGTGAAGGCGGCAATGACCCGGATGTCGAGCGGCTATTAGAAGGTTTTGCATTTTTATCAGGTCGACTGCGACAAAAACTTGATGACGAATTGCCTGAATTAACCGAAGGCATGTTTTCCTTAATGTGGCCACAATATATACGTCCCATTCCTGCCACATCCATATTGCAGTTCACACCCATTCCCAGTGCAATTTCCAATGGCCAAATGGTAAAGCGGGGGGCGGAAATTGATTCTGATCCGGTAGATGGTACGCGCTGTCGATTTCGTACTTGTTTTGATGTTGACGTATATCCAATTTATATTAATCAATCGGATTATGTGAATACCGGTGCTGGTTCAGTCATCCAACTGCAGGTGTCGACGATTAACGAGTTATTATTCGACACACTCGATATTAAAAGCCTAAAGTTCTTTTTGCATGGAGACACGGTAACGGCAAGCAGTTTATATTTATGGTTAAACCGCTACTTAAAAGAAATGACCATCGAAGCCACCTTGGGTGATGGTAACAAAAAGCTTATTGTGCTCGATAAAAAAATGTTAAAGCCAGCGGGCTTGTCCGATGAAGAAGTATTAATCCCCTATCCAGAGAATTCATTATCAGCTTATCGATTGCTGCAGGAATACTATACCTTGCCGCAGAAATTTCTTTTTGTTGAATTAGTAGGAATGCATATTCTTAAGCAGCTGGTGGGTGCAACTCAGCTTACCCTGAGTTTTAAATTTTCCCGTCCATTGGATTCTCAAGTGCGTCCAACAAAAGACAATTTTCGTCTTTTCTGTACTCCGATTGTTAATTTATTTGAAAAAGATGCAGATCCGGTTAGATTAGATAATAATCAAGTCGAATATTTTGTTCGGCCAGGTGGTGATGGGAAACGCCATTTTGAAATTTTTTCAATTGATCGGGTGACGGGTTGGGTTCAAGGAACGAATATCAAACGTGAATATAAACCATTTTTGTCATTTACTCACAATATTCATTATTCTAATGTGAAAGAACATGGCTTCTTTAAACTTCGACGCCAGCCTGCGGTGATTGGTAAAGGCATCGATACCTATGCCACCTTTGTGCTGCCAGATGAGACGCGTGTTATTGGGTCAAAGGAAGTTATTTCACTGCAGTTAACCTGTAGCAATCGGAACCTACCGGAAAAACTACGAGAACATGATATTAAAAATGCAACTGGCAATTCTCCAGAATTTGTTTCCTATCGAAATATTACTGCGGTAACACCGTCAGTACCACCGCCCGTAGAAAAAGGATTGCATTGGAATCTTATTTCCAATTTAACTTTGAATTATGAAACCCTATCTAACATTACCGCTTTGCGACATGTTTTGTCGGCCTATAATTTTCCAGCACATTTCAGCATGCAGGCAGCAAGACTGAACGAGTTACGTATGGAAGGTTTGAAAACGGTAAAATCGGAATCGATTAATTCCTTAGTGAAAGGAGTTCCGGTTAGAGGACAACGCACCAGAATTTCAATGGATAGTAGTAAATTCGCCTGCGAAGGTGATATGTATTTATTTGCTGCCATTATCGAACGTTTTTTGGGTTTATATGTCACTATCAATTCATTCAGTCAACTGTGGCTTGACGATATTGAACGAGGAGAAATCTATCAGTGGGAACCGCTGACAGGTATGCAGACATTGCTGTAATCGATGAAATTCAGAAAAAAGGTCAACGAAATACCTTTTTTCAAGCGGTTTATCGATTGCAGAAACATTTTCCGAACCAGCCTCATGTGGGTGGGAAAGGTCCTTTTAGTAGTGAAATGGCCTGTTTTCGTGCGCATGCGAGTTTAGCGTTTCCGGTTTCCGATATTGCAGCAATTGAACGCACTCAAAATGAAATTGACGCACAGTTTCCACCTTTACTGTTCACAGTGAATTTTCTCGGTTTATACGGCCCATCGTCACCTTTGCCAGCACCTTTCACTGAACAGGTTATTGGTGTCAATGATGAAGATAATACGATTCGACATTTTCTCGATTTGTTTCACCATCGTTATGTATCATTTGTTTATCGAGCGTGGGAAAAATATCGATATTATGTTCATTACCAAGGTGATGCACAGGATCATTTCTCTGAATTTCTTTTTGCATTTGCCGGCCTGAGAGGGTTGCGTACATCAAGTCAATCATCGATTGAATGGAAACGATTATTGCCACTGATGAGTCATTTTAGTCAGCGTGTGCGTTCGCGTGAATCTTTGGAGAAAATTATCCAATCCTATTTGGGGGGGTTGCACACTCGCATCGAAGAATTTGTGGTGCAAAATGTAACTATCGATAAAGCTTTGCGCACGCAACTAGGGCTCAATAACACGATATTAAATGACAGCGCATTTCTCGGCCGAAAAGTACGAGATGTTGCCAGTCGATTTACTATACACATAGGCCCAATCAGTTATTCACATTATTGTAATCTTTTGCCGGGCGAAAAAGATTATGTCGCAGTCAGAGAATTAGTACGCCTAGCATTAGTCGATCATTTGGATTTTGATTTTCAGCTAAAGATTGATGTTAGACATGTGCCAAAAATTCAGTTGGGACATGCCGGTCAATCATTAGGCCGAACAACATGGTTGGGCAAACCGCAACAGCATTATCATCATGTTCGGCAATCAGCCGTTTAACTTTGGGAGGCAACATGGCAAATTTAGATATTCGTGCATTAATTGGAAAGCTCAACAATTATAGCAAACAGATTTTAGAGCAAGCAGCAGGCGTTTGTGTAAGTAAGAGCCAGTATGAAGTAACCGTTGAACATTTTCTTTTACAATGCATGGAACATGATGATGGTGACGTGGTTGCAATTCTTAAAAGTTATGAATGTGATGTTGCGCAATTAAAACGTCAATTACAAAGAATTATCGAGAACGCTCCATCCGGAAATACACGTAAGCCGGTTTTTTCACGCTTGTTAATGGATTTATTGGAGGAAGCCTGGTTGTTTGCTTCGGTCGAATTGGAGCAAACCGCGTTGCGTTCTGGACATATTTTTGTGACCTTGCTAGGACGATTAAACCGCTATGCTTTGGATGAGTATTATGATGATTTTAAAAACCTGCCGGCAGAGGAAATTAAGCAGAAATTACTTTCCTTAGTGACGGATTCGGTAGAAGAAGAAAAAATTACATCTGACGCAGGTAAAACGCCTAGCAAAGGTGATGGGTCACTTGATGCATTAAATCAATTCGCCATTAATTTCACCGAGCAAGCACGCCGTGGTGAAATTGACCCGGTATTTGGTCGTGAACGCGAGATACGGCAAATGGTTGATATTCTGGCCAGGCGTCGTAAAAATAATCCAATAGTCGTCGGTGAACCCGGTGTAGGTAAGACGGCTGTTGTCGAAGGGTTGGCACTAAAAATTGTGCAAAACGATGTACCCGATGTGTTAAGCAATGTTGAGTTATATAGTTTGGATTTAGGTTTATTACAGGCAGGTGCCAGCGTTAAAGGGCAATTTGAACAACGTTTGAATGCAGTGATTACTGAAGTCAAATCATCACCCAAGCCCATTATTCTTTTTATCGATGAAGCACATACCTTAATCGGTGCCGGTGGCGCGGCCGGTGGTGGCGATGCTGCTAATTTATTAAAACCTGCTTTGGCGCGGGGTGAACTTCGTACAGTAGCTGCGACCACTTGGTCGGAATACAAAAAGTATTTTGAAAAAGATGCCGCGTTAGCGCGACGCTTTCAATTGGTTAAAGTAGAAGAACCTGATATTGATAATGCGGTTCTCATTATGCGTGGACTTCGCGAAAACTATGAAAAAGCACATGATGTTTATATTCGTGATGATGCTGTTGTGGCAACCGCAGAATTAGCCGAACGTTATATCTCCGGACGTCAATTGCCCGATAAGTCAGTTGATTTAATGGATACGGCCTGTGCTCGGGTAAAAATCAGTTTAAGCTCCAAACCTGATCGTGTTAATGCTTTGGAAAAAGATCGAGCCGCATTAGAACGCGAACTGAATGCAATCGAGCGAGATAAAAGCAGCGCTAATCTGGAAATAGAAGGGCGCATTGATGAGATCAAAGCTGCTTTACAGGATATTGAATCTGAAACCAATACTATAATGGAACAATGGAAAGCAGAAAAGGAACTTGTTGATCAACTATTGGCATTGCGTAAACAAATCGCAGGCGATAATACGAAGACTGACGTAGATACCGAATCTGAAGAAGCGCCAGTTCAACTCTCAGACGCAGCGATTAATGATCTAAAGAATGAGCTAAGCACAGTGGAAAAAAGCCTGGCGGAATTGCAGCAAGGTAATGCCTTGATTGATTATGAAGTGACGCCCGATACCGTAGGAAAAGTTGTTTCCGATTGGACCGGTATTCCTGTTGGCGATATGATTCGTGATGAAGCCAACGCCGTTTTACATTTTCAACAAAATATTGAGAATCGCATTAAAGGTCAAGGCTTTGCGATTCATACGATTTCAGAACGCATCAAAGCCTCCAAAGCTGGTCTCAATAATCCTCATACACCACTAGGCGTGTTTCTATTGGTTGGTCCCAGCGGGGTTGGTAAGACAGAAACTGGTTTAGCACTAGCCGATTTACTATTTGGTGGCGAGCGCTTTATTTGTTCCATTAACATGTCTGAGTTTCAGGAGAAACACACGGTTTCCCGTTTAGTCGGTTCACCTCCTGGTTATGTTGGTTATGGCGAAGGCGGTGTGTTAACCGAAGCCGTGCGCCAGCGTCCCTATTCAGTTGTGCTTCTGGATGAAGTAGAAAAAGCAGATCTCGAAGTTATGAATCTATTTTATCAAGTATTTGATAAAGGTGTGTTGTCCGATGGTGAAGGACGAGTCATTGATTTTAAAAATACGATTGTCATGTTAACCAGTAATCTTGCATCAGATATTATTACTGAAATGTGTTCGGATGAAAATGATTTACCAACACTGGCCGAAATCAGCGAAGCTATTCGACCGGTGCTCAGCCATCATTTTAAACCGGCATTGTTAGCACGTATGGAAATTGTGCCGTTTATTCCTATTCAAAAATCAGCCATGGCAGATATTGTTCGCATCAAATTAAACAAACTAGTGAAGCTCATGATGCAGAATCAAAAAATCAATTTATTATACGATGATGCTGTGGTACAACAAATTGCTCAACGGTGTACCGAAGTGGAAACCGGTGCGCGTAATATCGATTATATTGTCAATAATACTATTTTGCCGCGAATTGCCAATGAAATTTTACAAGGTATGGCTGAAGAGACCAAAGCAAACACGTTTAGTATCGGCTTAGCTGAGGATGGTAATTTCACTTATAATTTTCACCAAGGATAATCCAAGGTGCAACTGCAAATAAAGAATCCTATTTCAGTGATAGAGGAGCTGCTGTCCGCGTCGATCGATATGGCTGCGGAAAGCCATTTGCCTCAATTGCTGGATAGGATTCTTAAAACGGTTTGTGAATTAACCCGTGCCGATGCAGCGTTGATTGCTTTGTTAGATGGAACCAAAAGTGGTCTTAATATTGAAGCATTCTATTGTGAACACTTGGAAGCACGACGCAACGATTATCAAACGATTCCTCTGAATATCAATGGTTCGCGCAATGACAGTAATGTTGCCGTGCATTGCGCCTATACGGGGGAAATTATTTCTATTGATGATATCTATGCCTATTCTGGCTTCGATTTTAGTAATCTGTATGAATTTGATCGTTTAACTGGCTATGAGACACAGTCCTTAATGACAGTGCCTATGGTCGATCATCAGGGTTTTATTGTTGGCGTACTTCAGCTATTGAATGCACAAAATCAAAATAAAACCCGTGTCATCGACTTTAGTCCATCATGCGAACAATTGGCCATAGGTTTTGCTGCACAAGCCGCTGTTGTAATAGTGAACATGCAATTAAAAAAAGAAAATGAGCGTCTAATTGCCGTGCTTAATCAAACAAATGAGGCATTAGAAGAAGAGAACAAACGCCTTAGAGAAAAAATCGAAGGAAGTTTTGATTTTTCACAAATTGTAGGTGACGGATCTGCAATGCAAAGCGTTTTCAATTTAATGCGTAAAGTTGTTAATTCCGACGCTACAGTGTTAGTGCGAGGTGAAACCGGTACTGGCAAAGAGTTGATAGCACAAGCCATTCATTTTAATAGCCATCGTAAAACTAAAGAATTTGTCGCGCAAAATTGTGCCGCACTGCCCGAAAATCTTTTAGAAAGTGAGTTATTCGGCTATAAAAAGGGTGCATTTAGTGGTGCAAACACTGATAAAAAAGGTTTGTTTGAACTAGCGGATGGTGGCACATTATTTCTCGATGAGATTGGCGATATGCCACTGTCACTTCAAGCAAAACTACTGAGAGTATTACAAGAAAAAGAAATACGCCCATTGGGGTCCACTCAAACAAAAAAAGTGAATGTAAGAGTTGTCGCAGCCACGCATAAAAACTTGAAACAAGATGTGACTGAAGGCAAGTTTCGAGAAGATTTGTATTACCGATTATCAATCTTTCCAATCGATTTACCTGCCTTGAGAGAACGCAAAGAAGACTTACCAGCATTGATTAAATATTTCATGGACAATTTTATTGAGAAATATCAAAAACAAGTACTGGGTCTTTCGCCCAAGGTATTAGACTTGTTGTCGCAATATCACTATCCCGGCAATATTCGAGAGTTGCGAAATATTGTGGAGCGAGCGGTATTATTGTGCGAAGACAATAGCAATATCATTGTAGAGTTCTTGCCAGAAGAAATATTTGATCGCCGTAATAATAACAAAACCCATCACAAGGCTGTGGCGAGAAAATTGCGTGGCAGTTTAAAATCGTTGGTTGAACACTTTGAAGCTGAAGTAATCGAGGAAAAACTCAAAGAAAACCAGTGGAATCAATCGAAAACTGCTGAAGCTTTGTTAGTTGCCCGTCGCACTCTGATTGAGAAGATCAATCGTTATCGCATTAGCAAACAATAGATTCCATTAAGCAAATGTGTCAATGGTATTAAATCCGCGTAAGCGTTCTTGAGCAGAAAAAACATCATGACTTTGATAGGCACCAAGAGCTTGCTGCACTTGCATCGGTAAAGGCGTGGCAGGTTTTGCCTCTAGTGTACGGTGATTCAACTGTGGTGAAAACTTGCCAGATTGAATTTGAGGTTTTTTTGCTTGGGAAAGCTTGAGTGGCAACTCAAACCTAGGGTAGGAATGCTTGGCTTTCGTAGTGTTTGCAGGAATTAAAGCTTTATTTCCCAGTTCATTTGTCGGTTTTATCGACATATTACACACTCAAGGTACTAAGGCATTGATTTTCAGCTAAATGCAGAATACTTGCCGTAAGCTGCAGTTTTTTGCCACTTGTCCACTACTATAAGCAAAAAATAGCTTTTGTCTAGTGTTTTAAACCAAAGAATTGAGTGAGAAACCGTAAATTTAAAATCGGGCTTGATGAATATTTTTTGCTTTATTAAAACCAAGCACGGTATCAAAGTTTTTGGTCGCACGGAAATCCGTGTTTTTAACATTGCTCCCATGTAAGTCCATGCGATGAACATTGGCGAGACGGAGATTGGCTTCGGTTAAATCAGCCATGACAAACACGCTCCAGCGAAGAATGGCATTTTCAAGGTTTGCTTCTTTAAGTGAGGCACGTTTAAAACTAGATTTTTTTAAGTTAGAGTTTTGAAAACTGGCTTGATCCATATTAGCCCAATCGGCGACGAGTAATTCGAGATTTGAGTCACTGAAATTGGTTTTGATTAAGCGGGTTTCTATAAATTTAACTTCACGTAAATCACTTTTATGAAAAATAGCTTCGCTAAAATCCGCTTGTTCAAAATTGGATGCGGTTAATATTGTATTATCAAATTGTGCTTTAAACCCGGAAGAATAACTAAAATCGACAAGACGAAAAAATGAATCACGAATAATGGCTTCATTCATTTTACTACGCGAAAGATTACTGCGTTCAAAATCACAGCGCTCAATCTGAACTTGATTAAGACTGGCAGTAATAAAATTATTGTTCTTGAATTCAGAATTGCGAGCAAACAAGCGGTCGAGATTGCTGTTGCTAAGATTGCTGTTATTCACTTTTGTCGATTCTAGCCAAGCTTCGGACAGCATGGCATTTTGTAGGTTGGAATTAATAATCTTACAGCGTTCGCAACGAACCCGTGACATGAAAGCTTCTTGCAACTGGGTTTGATTAAACGTCACTTCGACTAAATGCGCATTATCAAAACGGGCTTCACGTAAATCAACGGCAGTAAAATCCACCGCTTCCAAGTAAGCATCTCGAAAATCGGCTTTTTGCAAGTTTGAACCATGGAAGATGATATTTTTCAAAGTGGACTTTTTAAACTGAACTTCCAGCATTTCGCTACTATTCCAATCCACGTTTTCAATAACCCGGTCACTCAACTCCAATTGTTTAATTTTGGTCTTTGCGAGAATAATAATGCGGTCAGTGCTTTCCAGCGCATGCTCATCCAGACGAGAGCGAATGGATACGGCACTGGCTGGCGCAATATCACTATGAAAAACAATAGGTTGTTGGATGTTCTTGGTGCATGCAGAGAAACCAGCAATCATGCTGGTGAGAACAACTGAGTAAAAAAAGAGCAAAAACCTTTTCATCGTGGCATTTTACCATAGGGTGGCGCTAAAGATATGCAAATCAAAGAAAAAATTAGACTTTTGCTTGGGCAACCCGATCTCGAAGATAAACGGGCTGGATAGCTTCCACGGATTGGGCGTGTCCCAAGCTGAATTCTTTCTCTGCAATCAAGGCGATACTTGACGCAGTGGGATAACATTCAGCATTGAAAGCATCTAATTTGGAGCCTAAAGATGTTTGTAGGGTTTGTGTATAACTGGCCCAGGCACTGCCAGCGCCAAAGATTTGAGTTTGTGGAAGTGTTACTTGCTCGGGAGGGGAAAGCCGTTCTTCGCCAACGAGTTGCATAATGCTGTATTCATCCAGTTGATATAGACCCCAATAAACTTCATTCATACGAGCATCGATTGCAGCGGCAATATTTTTGTGGCCCCATTGGGAAAAAGCATTCTGCGCCAATGCTCGTAGGGAGGATACAGCGACAACCGGTCGGTCAACGGCAAATGCGATGCCTTGTATAACAGCAGTTCCCACACGGATTCCGGTAAAGGAGCCGGGGCCTCGTCCAAATGCTAAACAATCCATTTGTTCTAGGCTCATGCCAGCTTCAGCCAATAATTCATCACACATCGGAAGGATGCGTTCCGAGTGCCCTTGCGGTGTTAGGGCATATTGGCTACGACAGGCACCATCAATCCAAATCGCTGCTGAACAGGCTTCGGTCGAGGTATCAATGGCAAGAATGTTCAAGAGTCGCTGTCCTTTGCTGAAAAAATTGTTTGATGTCCTCAATCTCTGAGGTTTTCGGCATGGGTGGTAAACTAGTTAAGAACTGTTTGCCATAAGCTTTGGTGTTGAGTCGTGGATCACAAATGACTAAAACACCGCTATCTTGTTCTGTGCGAATTAAACGCCCCACGCCTTGCTGCAAACTAATAACTGCTTGTGGTAATTGATAGCTTTTAAACGGATCGAGTTTTTGTGTACGTAAATGCTGCAATCGTGCTGATAACACTGGATCTCCTGGCGAAGCGAATGGTAATTTGTCGATTATAACGCAAGATAAGGCTTCGCCTTGAATGTCTACGCCTTCCCAAAAACTTGCAGTTCCAAGTAATACCGCATTGCCTAAGGTTTTAAACTCATTGAGCAATACGCGTTTCGATTGTTTACCCTGAATTAATAACGGAAAAGCTAATTCCTGTTTAAGTGCTTCAGCTGCTAAATTTAACGCGCGATGGCTGGTGAACAGAAAGAATGTACGGCCTTGTGCAGCACGTATTATTGGCACAGCAATTTCTAATAGTTTGTCCATGTAATGTTCACTATTCGGTTCGGGCATTGATTGCGGCGTGTAGAGTAGCGTGTTTTTCACATAGTCGAAAGGACTGCCCCAGCGATAGGTGGTAGCGTTTTCCAAACCTAAGCGTTGTTGAAAAAAATCAAATTCACCGCTCACGGATAAGGTGGCGGAGGTGAATATCCAAGCTTGAGGAAAGCTCGATGTGGTTTCACGAAATAGGGTGGCAATATCTAAGGGGGTCATGTTAAATAAAAAATTATGTTTGCGTGTTTCTAACCAATGAATATTGTTTTCTGCCTTGCTTGTGAATTTTATTAATCGAGCTTGCAAGCTCAAGGCGCGTTGCAAACATTGTTCTAAGCTGCTTGATGCTGCAGCAATGGGTTCAAACGCTTCGATAAACTGTTCAATGCTTTGTTTAAGCTGTTGCAGTTGTTTAACAATGTCTGCATGGTTTTGTATATCAAACCAAGGGCCACGGTGAGGCACCGCGGGTAAAACGCGATGCAATTGATTGCATGCGTTAATGATAGCATCACATAGTCGATGTACATCATCACGAGATTCTAAGGCGTCAGCTTCGGTTTCGCTAATGGTGTCGCGGCAAAGCTCAATGAATTGTCTACCGCTAACGGTATCACTAAAAAATTGGCTGGCAATGTCGGGAAGTTGGTGAGCTTCATCTAGAATAATGCTTTGTGCCCCCGGTAATAATTCCGCAACACCTTCACCTTTAAGCGCAAGGTCGGCAAAAAATAAATAGTGGTTGACGATGACAAGGTCAGCAGCTAGGGCTTCTCGACGGGCTTTATTCACAGCGCAGGTATCAAAATAATCACAATCACTGCCAAGACAGTTATCACTGGTCGAGGTTACCAGCGGCCATACTTCTGAGTGATCGGCAATATCAGTTAGTTCCGCAATATCGCCGCTTTGTGTTTCACTTAACCATTGTTTGATTTTATGAAAATCACGCACAGCATAGCGTGAAACAAAACGACCAACTTGCTCATGTTTATAAAGACGATATTCACAAATATAATTTGCGCGGCCTTTTAATAGTGCAACTTTCAAGGGAGAGCCCAGTGCCTTTTGCACTAAAGGCAAATCTTTAAAAAAGAGTTGATCCTGCAAGGTGCGGCTACCTGTGGAGATAATGGTTTTGGCGCCCGAAATTAATGCAGGTAACAAATACGCCATGGTTTTTCCCGTGCCAGTACCTGCTTCACAAATGACTTTCTGCTGGTGTTGAATCGCCTGTAACACCACGTTCGCCATCTGAATTTGTTGGGGTCTGGGGGAAAAGCCAGGGAGAAATTCTACTAGTTGGCCCTGTGATCCCAGTAGCCGGTCAATGTCATCCACGAATTTTGAGAGCCTATTAATGTCTAGGCTGAATTATCGCTATCCTTGGCTTCACTTGTCCAGGCTAGATGGGCAATTTTCTTGAATTTTGCCAATGACATGGCTCCACGCTTCTTACGATTCGAGTTTTTTTGCTCATCAATCGCATTTTCCACGATTTCACGATCTGCTTCGTAGATTTCCACAGGTTCGTACTCGGCATTCATGATCACTAATACTAGGCTATCCCAGTCCTGGTCAGTTTTCATTTGCCCAATACGCTGGCCGCCCTTGGTTTCATCAAAAATGGCGCGACCTTTGATTTGAATACGTTTACCTTCACGTTCGCCGCGGCCTACCGCGTCATAACCACCAGGTTTGTCCTTCAGTAGTTCCAAGTCGAGTAGATTGGCGGCATCAAATTCGGCTATTTCACTGCTAATGCCCAAGGGATTACCAGTTGCCTTGCGATATTCAGCAGCTAAACGTCTGGCCTCAGTGATTAGTTTTTCGGTTGAGTAGACAGTCATGTTTGATCTTGCGCATCCCAATGTCGGTGTTCTTGATCATTTCTCTGTTCATAGACTAAAAATATTGAGCGCAAAGTAATGCAGGGAGTTTGCCAGGAGTAATGTCAATAATTTGACTTAGTAATTATACTGAATTAAGCTTTAGTGGATTAGTTTAATCATTACATTTGAAGAGAATGAGTCTCTAAACATCTGGTTGAGACATTTCTCATGTAACTGAATTGTAGACTGACCTTTAATCCAATCAAACTATTTCCACTTGAGTCTTTAAAGATCCTTAAGGATTGGACACTTTAAGCAAATAAAATTTTTATTTAATAACAAGTTTCCCTTGGGACTTTATTTTGCAAACAGGCTATAGCTTAGATTTTATACGATTGATTAAAAAATAATTAATCGTAGTAGAAAAGTGACATGCCTGTGAGAAATTAGAAGTAGATTGTATATTTTTTTAAACTACTATGTCTGATAGATGGAACTAACTGTCGTTATTTTTATAAAATCGATTTGTTTTTAATCTAAATGGAATTGGGTTAGTAGAAAAATGAGACCAGGACGTATTTATATATCACCCGGTTTGGCGCGACCACGAAGTTGCTGGGATTATTTTCTCCGAAAAATTGACACTGAAAACTGTTTTGATGTTCATGTGTTTGAATATCCTGGAAATGGAGGTTCAAATTTTCGTCGCACACCACTTTGTTATAAAGAAATTGTTAAACAATGTCGCCAGCACTATCTAAAAGTGCGTCAACAAGGCCAGGTGAATATTTTTTATGGCAATTCTTTTGGAGCCATGATTGCAATGCAGTGGCATCAGCTTTATCCAGAGGATTTTGACTATTTTGTTTTTACGAATACTTCTTTTCGATCACTCAATCATTTTACTCAACGTTTATTGCCGCGAAACTATCTTACCTATTTTACTTGGTTCTTCAAAAGTCGAGAACGTATCGAGGATGATATATTGCGCATGTCAATTAATAATCGTTTGTTACGCAAACGTCTTTCCCAGGAAGAACATATTCAAGAAGTTAAAAAAATAAAATTTTCTGTGCGAAACACCTTAACGCAATTAAGCCTGGCACGGCAAAGCCCACAGCCTATTCGGCCCACGGTGCCAACTTTATTATTAAGTTCATTGAATGATCGAGTGGTGAGTCATCATTGTAGCGATCGGTTATCAAAACACTGGGGCGTGGATTTACGTGTCCATGTCAGTGCCGGTCATAATTTAGAAGATGAAGATCCTGGCTGGGTGTTGAACCAGGTCAAACAATTTGTGGGAGTATGCGCACGATGATTAATCAACTTTTTGGAACCGGTCAGCCACTATTTTTCTTTCATCGAGGTGACGCACGAAATTTTCCTGAAAACTCAATGCAGGCAATTGTCTCGGCTTTGAATTCTGTTTCGCCTTACGTCGAGATTGATATTGTCGATTTTGTGGATCAGCAGCAAGGCCGTTTGGGTTTAATTTATCATTGCACCGATTGTCAATCGATTTTAGCCAAAAGCAAAAAAATTGGAAAATATTCATCATTGCAATATTTAAAAAATGCTACCGGATTGTCCAATGTGGTCACATTTATCGAGCTGCTGGATTATTTGCAAACACTGGAACAGAATTTTGTTATTAGTTTAGATATCAAAGAGGATAACCCAAATGTTGCATTGTCTTTTGGTCGATGGTTGGCAAGCGAGCTGATGCAGCGGAATCTCGAAAGTCATTTTATCATTTCCTCGCCATTCAAATTGGCCTTGGATGGCATTCGTCAGGTTTCGGAAAATGTTCTGATTGGTAGCATCGTCGTACGTGATCATCCGTTTATGAAACAAATTTCGCCGCTAATGACAATGTTGGACTATGATTTCACAAATCGTGTGAAACTGTTTATAAATTTTTATATTAGAAAAAAAATTAAAGCCTATCATCATGATTTGATTTTGTTTCCACTAAGTTTTATTTTGCAACATCCAGAATATATTGACTACTGGCGCAATAAACGAAAAACAGACTTGGTCGGTGCATATCAGGATAGTGATGATTTTGATGTGCAGCAGTTTGATATTCAAGTGCTGCAAAAACTTAATTGGGTTGAAATGCATGGGCGCTATTTTGACGAGTTTCAACAAGTGATTCAACAGCCAAAACTTTATTCTGCATTGGAAGCACCATGCGCTTAATGATAAAGAATATCTTACTTGTATATCCCCAGTTCGGAAAAACCTATTGGGGTTATCAATACATGCTGGATTACATAGGCAAAAAAGCCTTAATGCCACCACTTGGTTTAATAACCATTGCTGCAATGGTGCCCGATGATTATGAAATAAAGTTGGTAGATTTAAACTGTGAACCCTTATTACCCGAGCATTTAGTATGGGCTGATATGGTTTGTCTATCCGCTATGCTGCCACAAAAAACAGAAATGTTGAAACTTGCAAAGCAATGTCGACAAGCAGGGAAGTTTGTTGTTGCCGGTGGCCCCTATCCCAGTGCCTGCCCGGATGAATGTCGGGATGCTTGTGATGTTCTGATTCTGGATGAAGGAGAAGTTACCTGGCGTGAGTTTTTAAATGATTTGGCGACGGGTAATCTCAAAACCGAATATCGCACCAGTGAAAAACCCGACTTATCAAGCAGTCCTGTGCCGCGATATGATTTATTGAATATTGATAATTATGTTTATTTAACCATACAAATATCTCGCGGTTGTCCATTTCTATGCGAGTTCTGCGATATTATTGTTATGCTGGGACGAAAGCCACGCTTGAAATCGGGCGAGCAAGTGTTAGCAGAACTGGAAGCCATCTACCGCACCGGATATCGGGGTGGAATTTTTATTGTCGATGATAATTTTATTGGCAATAAAAAAGTCATTAAACAAATGCTTCCAAAGATACAACAATGGAATGATGATTATAAAAAACCGTTTAGTTTTGGTACAGAGGCCTCGATTAATCTTGCAGACGATAAGGTGCTCATGCAAGCGATGGTGCAAGCGGATTTTGTTTGGGTGTTCATTGGAATCGAAACGCCCTCCGAAGTTGGTTTGAAAGAAATACGAAAAACCCAAAATACTCGTTGTAGTTTAGTTGATCAAGTTGAAATTATTCAACGGCATGGGCTCATGGTTTACGGTGGATTCATTATTGGTTTTGATAGTGATGATGAAACTATTTTTCAAACACAAATCGATTTTATTGAACAAGCGGCTATTCCCAATGTAATGATTGGTCCGTTAGTGGCGTTGCCAAAAACACCATTGTATGAACGCTTGGAAAAAACCGGTCGACTCGTACACAGCGATGCAGACGAGGCGCGAACCGTTGCATCCGGTTATACCAATATACGCACGGTGATGCCCAATTTGTTATTGCTTGAAGGTTATAAGAAGATATTACAAACCATTTATCAACCCGAAGCTTTTTTTCAACGAACTTTAAATGTGTTTGCACGTTTTCCAAAAGACAAGCAAGGGCAAAGTTTATGGAATAAAATACGCCAAGGAAATTTGAGTAAAATTCATCGAGATAAGCGTTCTCGATTATTGTATACCTGGAGAGCGCTCAATAATCTTCGCCTCTTGTATCAACACATGCCAGTGGATTTTCGACGAGCAGCTTTCAAGTTTAGTGCGAAAGTCATCATGCGGCATCCAAATCAATTACATCGATTGTTTGCATACATTTTGTTTGCCTTTCACTACTATCAGTTCACCAATTGCCACGCAATTCCGAGTATTGAAAAGTTTATTGAAACAGAACGTTTGAATCCACAAATGCAAATACCGGTAAAAACCTCAGCCACGCATTCTCAAATAGAGGTGAGTATTGAATTCATGGATGTCAACTAAGCTTAATCAAACACACTGTTTTACCTAAATTTGACAATAACAACAATATGTTCCTCGCTATTTTGAGTTTAATTCTTAGACGAAATAACCGTTATACTGTTGATACTAGAACTTATTGCAGAGATACTACGACAATAATATTGTTTTAAAAGTTGCTGCTAATTTTGTTTGAATAGGCCAGCAGAAGAAATAGGTGAAAATTTGTCGCAAAAAAAAATTGATCGTTACTGGTATGGAAAACCACTAGACGTACCTTTATGGTTGCGAGCACTAACATTAGTCTTTCGTCCCCTGGTTTGGTTGCGACGTTGGTCATATCGTATTTTATTTTTTCGAGTATATCGCCCAAAAGTCCCTTTAGTGGTCGTGGGAAATATTAGCATCGGTGGAACTGGAAAAACTCCGATGGTGGTATGGTTAGTAGAATTATTTAAACGAGCAGGTTTAAAACCTGGGGTGGTTAGTCGTGGCTATGGCGGATTGGCTGAGAATTGGCCACAACAAGCTCGTCCCGATAGTGATCCAAAAGTCATTGGTGACGAGGCGGTTTTATTGGCACGTCGATGTTTGTGTCCGATGGCCGTCGGGCCAAACCGCGTCGCTGCAGTGAAAGCCTTATTAGAGGCTCATAAAGATGTAGATGTCATTATTTCCGATGATGGTTTGCAACATTACGCGCTTGGGCGTGATGTGGAAATTGTTGTCATCGACGGTGAACGACGTTTTGGTAATGGTTATTGCTTACCGGCCGGTCCTTTGAGAGAACCTGAAACCCGCTTAAAACAAGTGGACTTTAGGGTGGTTAACGGTGGTGATAAGCGTTACGTCGGCGAATACGCCATGAAAATCAAATCCGGAAAATTTATAAATCTGAAAAACCCGAGTAAAAAACTCAATATAGAAGACTTGAAGAGTAAACAAGTTCATGCAGTGGCTGGTATTGGTAATCCAGATAGATTTTTTAATCAGCTAAAATTAGCAGATATTTCCTTCAAAAAGCACATCTTTCCTGATCATCATCCTTTTAGTGAAGAGGATTTGAATTTCAAGGACGAAAAAATAATTCTAATGACAGAGAAAGATGCGGTAAAATGCGAGCGCTTTGCAACTGATAGACAATGGTATTTATCCGTTGAAGCAGAGCTTGATCCTAAATTTGCCAAAGCATTAATGGCGTTGCTAGAGAAATCAGCCGCCCGAAGGAAACAAAAATGGACCATAAATTACTCGATATCTTAGTCTGTCCCATCTGTAAGGGTGAGCTGGTCTATAAAAAAGATGCTAATGAATTAATTTGTAAACTAGACCGCCTGGCCTATCCCATTCGTGATGATATTCCCGTGATGTTAGTCGACGAAGCCAGAGAGCTCGGTGCCGAGGAAGAAGTCTAATTGTCTTATAAGATAATTATACCTGCTCGTTACGGCGCCACACGTCTTGCTGCCAAACCACTGCAACCAATTGCAAATAAACCATTAATTCAATGGGTTTATGAGTGTGCGCAACAAACTCAGGCAGAACAAATAATTATTGCAACTGATCATGATGCAATAGCAGACGTCGTACGCGGATTTGCCGCTGATGTCTGCATGACTTCGACAAATCATGCTAGTGGTAGCGATAGGCTCGCAGAAGTTGTAGCGCAGCGAAACTTTGCAGATGATGACATTGTTGTTAATTTGCAAGGTGATGAGCCTTTAATGCCGGCCGAAGTAATTGACCAAGTTGCTGCGAATTTAGCGTTGTTCAAACAGGCAAACACCGCAACCTTGTGCACACCAATTCAATCGAGTGAAGCGTTGATTGATCCGCATGTCGTGAAGGTTGTGCGAAATTTTGAAAACTTTGCCCTGTATTTTAGTCGAGCACCAATTCCATGGGATAGAGATGGCTTTGTACAGCAAGAACATCCAGTTAGTGCCGATTTGCATTTTCGTCATATTGGCTTGTATGCCTATCGAGTCGGCTTTCTTAAGCAATTTGTAAGACAATCGTATTCACGATTGGAACAACATGAATCGCTCGAACAACTACGCATACTTTATTATGGTGGTGTGATTCACTGTGACATTGCTTGCAAAGTACCAGGCCCCGGCGTCGATACTGAAGCAGATCGCATTGCGGTTGAACGCTTGGTCAATGGTAAATAGTCCTATTGCTTACAATCATAAGTCACTGTTAAAAAGTGATTAAGCTTAGATTAATAATATAAGTTTACCGTTGCTACAAGAAAAATAATCTTTATTGTGGGGGGGAGCCGTAAGCTCCTTGCGTAGTTGTAGCATAAAAAGAGGGCGCTTATGTCCACGCAGATTGGAGCACGGGGAAAAGGTTTTTCGCTCGTCTTATTGATGATTGCACTGGTTCTACTCGCAGGTTGTGGTGGTGGTCAAACCGCAAATACGCGTTCGTATCTAGTTAAATTTACCGTCAGTGGTTTAGTTGGTTTGAATCAACTCGTCATGGCAAATGGTAATGATCGTGTAACGGTTCAAGTCAATGGTGATTATCAATTTCCCACACCAGTAAAAAATGGTGAAACTTATTTTGTTACTGTTTCGCAGCAACCAACGAATCGTTTTTGCCAAGTGCAAAATTTTAGTGGCAAGATAAATCGTGCCGACACCAGTAATATTCTTGTCGTATGCGGAACCAATCAAGGTAGCACGGTTTCTGTGAATGTGACGGGTATGAATAACGTCGTGTCACAAATGACTAGAACCATGCGTATTGCACATGAGCGGGGAAGCGCCGCCAATCCAACAAATCCAGGTTACACTCAGATTGACACCATTGAAGTCAACTCTGACGGTCTGAAAAATTTTAATGCAAAAGTCGCCAGCAGTACTCAATATATTCATCGTCTACGAGTGGTTCAACAACCGTTAGTCAGCAGCGATGCAAATTTTGTATGTTCGATTCTGAATCCGGAACCGCTAAATGCAAATAGTACTCAAGCCTACGCAGTGACTTGCAATACAGGACAATTAATCAATATTAGTGTCAATGGTTTGAGTGGGGCCAACGGTAATCTAGTGATTAAAGATAATGTGGGTGGTGAAGTCTCGATTTCATCCTTTCAAACGCAAGCAACCATGCCGGTGCGTGTCGCGAGAAATATCAATCATTCAATATCGGTAAAAACTTATCCAACCGATCGTAACTGTACTATTCAAACATCCAGTCAAAATGTTGGAAATTTCGATATTAATTATTCGGTCAGTTGTACTGTCGGAAATCCACCACAAACACCAAATACCGGAACCGGTGCAGTTAATGCGCTCTATCCCGCAGCTCCGAATTGGAATGATTATGTGCAGAACAATGGCAATAATATTTTTTCTGCGAGCGGTACTTTGTGTAATGGCACAGAATTCAATCGTGGCTATGAAGCCTGTTTGCATGGCGGTGAAATGCGTGTTGCTGAAGTGACCAATAGTGGTGTCACGTCCTGTAACGGAATTACTGCTGAGGATAATTTAAAAGCTTTTGTTTGGAAATGTGACGATAGCCAATCCGGTAAACTGCGCTTTATTTCGGTTGGTTTTCAAAATGTACGTGATACTTCCACAAACCCAAATTTCCCAATCATTGTCAACCGTCCCATGGGGCTGAGTGATTTAATTGATTGGAATTCAGAAACTCAAACAGGCGGTACCCAGCGCTATCAATGGAAGTTGATGAGTTTAACGGTTAGACAGAACAGTAACTCGATTTTGCAGACCCAACAAGGGCGTTGGTGGACAAACAATATCGAAACAGTTCCCAGTTCGTTTAATAGCACTAGCGGTATAGCCTTGACTCAATCAGGTACTGTATACGTTGTTGAAAATGCCAATTGCACGAGTAACCCAGTGACTCAATACTATTTTAATGCAGATAAAATTGGCTTAGTAGTTAAAGATGATCAAGTCCTATGTGGGAGTAGTAATTTCTCTTCATACGACTTTATTCGAATTGCCAATCAAAAATTCGGTTGGTTAGAGGGGCAATTCAAGCCCAATAACGACAAAGCGGCAGTTATGATTTCGGGTAGTTCACGCTATAACACCTTACGTAATGTGACCGTGAGTAGCGCAGACGAAGCAGGCATTCGAGTGGTTGCTGATGGCAACCGTTTTGAAAATATACGTGCGCATAATACTAACTTTCTTGCACTCAATGAAGATAGTGGGGTTGGCGTATTTTTGGAAAATGCAAATGATAATAGTTTTGTCAATGTGTTTAGCAGTAACAACATGGGCCATGGGATTTATTTGAAGAATTCCAAGAATAATAGCTTTAGTGGTGTTACCAGTGTTAATAATGATCGCAGCGGTATGAAGTTTAATCTGAATAGCAGCAACAATATTGCGCGTTTTCTCACGGTGATTAATAACAAAGGTAACGAGCATGGCTTGGCCGTTGAAGGCAGTAATAACCATGTGCGTAATGCTAATGTGATTAATAATGACGGTGGTGTTAAGTATCGTGGTAGTAATCATCAATTGACGAATTTGGTGATTGCAAATAATGCCTATTCAGTGACTGATATTTCAATTGATCTGATGAATGCGACGAATATTTCCCAAAGTAGTATCAACGGTGTTTTGAAATATACCGGCACTTGTACAGTATCGCCGGTTACTGGGCAAGCGCCTATCACAGCAAACTGCGCAAAAACCAATTCATCGGATTTTCCTCAAGCTATCCAGATAAATGCTTCGCCAAACACTTGGTTTTATGATCAGCTACAAGGCCGCGACAGCATAAATGCAAGCGCTGGCAATTCCAATGGTCAGAACACTGTTAGTTTAATTACCGATTGGGGGCGTTTTGAAAATGCTTACCGTACATGGGCTCGCGAGAGTTCCAGCGCATTTCCATCGGCGTTGAATCGTGGTGCACTAACCGCAGCACAGGATAGTTTAAAAGTTTGGGATTGGCGTGTACGAAGCGCTGGCGGACAAAATCTACAAGACAACAATCTAGTAATGCCAAGTAGTGGTACCACTACCGTGAACCATGCATGGACCAGTGGTTCGGTAACGTTCTTGCCTTATGCCATGGAAATTGGCGGCAACCACAATGGATTGTGTGAGTCGAATGAAGTTTGTTTATACATGCCAAGCATCTCCAGTTTTCCTGGTGAGGGTGTGTATCAAGCGCAAAACTTCGCTGATGGCTCAATTTCAAAAGTCAGTTTATTCAGACATACAAATGCAATGGCCAACTAGGTCATTGTATTTTTCATTAATCAAGCGATAGAAAATTCAGGTTTTACCAGACGAGATCATCAGGGATAGGATGGTCTTCGTCACTTTGGTCTCCGCTATCATCGTTAACAAACAAAATCGCTTTAGGATCAAGTTCACAAAGATTTTTTGCTTGTTCCAATGTTAATAACCAATGGCGATCGTTACGCAGGATGATAGCAAATTCGCCCTTGATGATTTTTTCTTTCTGTGCCGTTGTGACATAAAGCCGTTTAATTTTACCATCAACCACAAAATTATAAGGTAGCTCGGCTTTGGCATCATTGAGTTTGTGTTCATTGATGAATGCTTTTATTTTTTCCTTATGAGCCTTGCGTTTGGCTTTTTCTTCATCACTGAGGCGAAAAGTAACCCCAGAAATCCCTTGTAAGTTAAAGTTTTCTTTTGGTTCTGCCTCTGGCTGCTTTTTGGTCTGCATTGCCTTTGGCTTGGATTTGGGCTTTTTATTCTTCGCTGGTTTAACCTTGGGTTTTTTCTTGGTTTGGACTTCGTTTGCCAAGCCAGCTCTAATTAGTTGTTCTTGAAGGGCATTTTTCATCGTTATTGGTCTTCAATGGTTTAGTATAAAATCAGATTTATGGTAGTGTTTAGGTTTGTCTCAATGACGGTTTATCTGCACTGAAACTTTAGAAATTCACGGTAAATTCTAGCATGCTTATTATCCTTAGCAAAATGGCAGCACTCATCGCCTGCGGCACTGTTTGGCGTATTATTTCGCCTGGTAAACTGGAACCGGAATTAGTGCGTAAATCCCTCGGTGATTTAGTTTACTTTTTACTCTTGCCTGCATTGGTATTAAAGGTTTTATGGCAAGCACCGCTTGGAATCGATTCCTTGCATATCGCAGGTTTGGCCATGAGCGGTGTTATTATCGGTGGTGGAATTACAGCCTTATTATGTTTTTTTCTCAAACTACCTAAACATATCGGTGGAGCCTTGATTCTAGCATCAGCGTTTCCAAATGCGACTTATTTAGGTTTACCCGTATTGCAAGCCACCTTGGGTAATTGGACTCAAGTGTTCGCTATTCAATACGATTTGTTTGCGACCACGCCAATGCTGCTAACCCTTGGCGTGATCATGGCGCAATATTGTGGTGGTCAAAAATCTGAAAACAGTATTCTTGCTGGTCTTATGCGAGTGCCAGCGCTTTGGGCTGCGCTGATTGCAGTCATTTTGAATATTTTTTCTGTACCGTTTCCACAAGTGCTAGAAGAATGGTTAGGTTTGTTGGCGGCAGGGGTATCCTTATTAATGTTGATTTCCTTGGGCATGAGTTTATTTTTGCCCGAAGACTCTGTTAAAAGTTTGGGTTATATAATGATTGTGGTTGTGGTGCAGTTGATGATTGTGCCAATTGGTGTGTGGTGGTTTGGTGGACAATTAGGTGTTGAGCAAAAAATTCTAACGGTGATTGTATTAGAAGCAGCAATGCCGAGTATGTTGCTAGGTTTGGTGATATGCGACCGTTTTGGTTTACATACTAAAACCTTTGCACTCGCGGTTACGATTACCACCGTTCTTAGTATGCTCACATTACCTATTTGGTTTTCTATTTTGCATGCGCAGCAGTTCAGGATGTAGTGTATGTATACCAAATCTTTATATCGTCTAAATCGTGTAGAAGAAGGTTGGCGCGGTAGTTTTAGCGCCATGGCCTGTCCGTGTGAAGTGTTTATGACGAACCCGTCACGTAAAAAAAGTGCACGCATGTTGGACTTGGCTTTTCATGAAGCTAAACGTATCGAAGAAAAATTCAGTCGCTATCGCGATGATAATATTATTTTCAAAATCAATAATGCACAAGGTGAAGCCATAAAAGTCGATGACGAAACCGCACGGCTACTTGATTATGCCGATCAATGTTTTCAACTTAGCGAAGGCAAATTCGATGTCACCTCTGGAGTGTTACGCGCCGCTTGGAAATTTGATGGCTCGGATAATATTCCAACTCAAGAAAGAATAAATTCACTTTTGGAGAAAATAGGTTGGCAAAAAGTACGATGGCAAGCGCCTTATGTGCAATTACCTGCAGGAATGGAAATTGATTTGGGGGGGATTGGGAAAGAATATGCAGTTGATCGTACCGCATTAATGTTGGCCGAAAATAATCAAGGCTCGGTGTTAGTGAATTTTGGTGGTGATATATTTGTTAGTGGACCGCGCGCAGATGGTAGCGAGTGGCGCATAGGTGTTGACGATGCGAAAGCCACGGGATTGCACAGCGTTGGTGAATTTCGTATCAGTCGCGGCGGCTTAGCCACCAGTGGTGATGCCCGTCGATTTTTACTCAAGGATGGTGTGCGTTACTCGCATATTCTAAATCCACAAACCGGCTGGCCTGTAAAAAACGCGGCACGTGCGGTAACTGTGCTAGCGGACACCTGTATTGAAGCAGGAATGTTAGCAACATTTGCAATGTTGGAAGGTGAGCTGGCGCGGGAATTTCTTGATGCCCAAGAAATTAATTATTGGTTGCAGGAATAGATTTGCAATTCAGTTTTTGTTCGTGCCTCATTTAAATCATTCATTACTCTAACTGACTTAATTCCTTCAATATATTCCAACGGTAAATGATGTTCCAAAGCACCTTGCAGCACGTGCTCTCGATACCAGTGAAAAGGTTTTAAGTTGGCTTCAATATGAGTTGCATAGTACAAAAATACTTCGACTAATTCATTGTGGCCGAATTGTACATAGGTAGTTTTGATCTCATAACCTTTGCCCAAGCCTTCAACTTTGTCTAACAAGGATTTTTCATGCTCCGCAATTTCATAAACAACGCCATAAATGAAATGTGCAGCAACGCCTGATTCGAATGCATCACATTTAGCTGAGCCATCGACCAAACTCTTCTTATGAAATTTCAATTGGTGATGGGAAAGTCTTGCAATTGCGATTGATTGTGCAGATGGAGCACGTGTCTTAAATCGTTTGCTCGACATATTAGAGCCATAAGCGAAATATAACATTTGAAAATAACTGAATTAATGTTCCGAATTAAAACGAGTTACATAACGAATATCATCATTCGTATTGCCCCAAATGCCATCGTCACCCGGCCCATCATAATCCACTCGCTGGGTTCGATTTGCATTATTATTATAATTTGTTATTTGGTAAACAAAATGTTCGTCATCGTCCGTAAAGCAAGTTTGATCTAAACCCGGTTTGTATTGAGTTGAGCCGATAACCAAATGACGATGGTCATATTTATAAACATGACAGATGGCAATAATATCATCTTCAGTTTGCCAACGGTTATCATCACCAGGCAGGGTGTACCATATTTCACGATCACGTAGTTGAAGCTCGTTGTAATAGAATACATGATAGTAACCGATTTCATCATCATTGGTATAAGGTGACAAATCAGCGCCAGCGTTAGTATAAAAAATATGGCGAACTTTTTGATGCATATTATTATAGATGTGCCGAGAAAAATGACGAACCACATTGTCTTCGGATTGTAACCAATTGCTGTCGAGTCCAGGGTTATCGTAACGAGCCCAACGAATTTCTTCGGGATTAGCTATCCAGCGCTGATCATAACTACTCATCACATCATCACTGGTAAACCATTTTCTGTCATCACCAAAGGCGCGAAAAAAACCTGTGCCTATGAGTTTACCAAACAAATCGTATAGTTCTGATTGGTAACTATGAACAATATCATCCTCATTTAACCACAAACCATCAACGCCGGGGCTTTGGAATGTGCTCACCCGCGTACGCATGCCACGTAAATCCTGATCATAACGATAAGCTGCAAATATACTATCGTCATTGTTTAACCATACACCATCATTTCCTGCAGCATGGTAGCGCAAACGATGGGTTCGCCGACCTTGGTGATCATGAAAATACCGATCATAGTATTCGATTTCGTTTAATTGGGTTTCTGCATTTTTCTTATAACGTTGGTAATAGGAAATGTCATTAAAATAGGTTAAAAATTTGGAACTATATTGTTTTTTATTGGCAAAGCGGCTGCTATCAACGGAGAATAGGTATTCATTGTCATATTCCAATGGATGTTGTGGTTGAACAACGAGAATTGAACTACCCGGTGTGTAATTCAATCCAAAATGAGTGGTGCCTGGTAATATCACCTGCGTTGGATCGGTGATGACAGTTTCTATTTTGATGTTAAAACTAGCGATATCGGTTTCACTTATTGGTCGATTAAACAATACAAAGATGTCACTAACAATAGGAATATGCAGACTACCGTTCTCAGGCGTAATGCTGACTACTTCTAGTCCACTATTACTAACTACGGTTTGAAATTCAATTGTATGGCTGGTTTGTTCCATGATATTACTGCTAATACTAAAACGATAAGTTGAGGCGAGATTAAGCGGCGCAGTAGAAGCGATCGTTAATTTTTGTTGATTAAGTGTGGGAGTAAAGCTGACATTATCGGACCCAGTATTGTTTATATTTAAATAGCTATATTGAAAACTTTGATATTCCAAATTCGTTACCGGACGGGAAAAATAGATTTGAATCTCAGACGTAATGGGCACAGCAGTGGCACCATTTTCTGGCGAGATCTGTGTAATTCGTAGTGGATTAATAGCCGAGGTTCTAAATTCTACTTGATGTTGAGTTTGGTCAGTGAGCAATTCGCTGCTAATAATGAAATGGTAAACATGATCGGCCGAGAGTGCGTTAACCGGTTCAATAATGAATTGATTGGCAGTTTCATTGAGTTTAACCGCAATCGAGACCGGTGCTGCCTGCTGAACATTGCCACCAAATTCTTTGATCTCATGTAATAAGCTAGTAAATGTGATTGATTCGGCAACGCTTAATCCTCGCGATAAGTTCACTGTAATTTGAGTACCAACATCAACACTGGTTTGTCCATTATAAGGACTGATATTCACAATCGTTAATGGATTGCTTGCTAATGTCTGAAATTCAACCCCGTATTGTGTTTGACCATCCAATACATCACTACTGATCATAAAACGATAAAAAGTATCACTAGATAAGTGTTGGTAAGGGGTGATAATAAATTGAGTGCGGGCAGTATTGACTTCAACTAATACGTCTAATTTTGCTGATTGCTCAAAACCGCCAAAGGAATTAATTGCCTGTAAACTGACACTAAAACTATTTTCTTCGCTTGGAATAAGTTGCCGTGAAAAATTCACGATGATTTTGCTATCTATAGCGACATCAACTCGGCCGTTTTCAGGCGAAATACTGAGTATCCGCAAGCTTAAATCTTGTTGATTTATTGGTGTGCCGCACGCACCTAGAAGTAGTAATACCAACAACACAAAACAGCGTTGTTTGAGGCATCCCATCCTCATTTTCCCACCCCGAATAGTAATTTTTTATAATGTTAATACTATTTATAGCACGAATTGGTTCCCGCTTCAGGAATTTGTTGTGTTTTAAGATAAGTTATTGTTATTGGTGTGCCAGGGTACGATCTTGCGTTCAAGCCAGTCAATACTATAGGCGAATAAAAACCCCAGTAGTCCGATTACAAAAATAGCGGCATACATAGCATGAATGGAAAAGGTTTCCCAAGATTGCCAGATTAAATAGCCTATGCCTTTATTCGCACCGGAAAATTCGGCAGCAACGACAATAACGAGGCTATAGCCTATGGCGAGCTTTAAACCGGTAAAAATAGACGGTAAACACGCAGGGAAAATCACATGACGGAAATATGCCCAGCCGCGAATTCGATAAACACTCGATACGTCATGATGTATTTTTTGTATGGAGTCAACACCGTGTAAGGTATTGAGTAAAATTAAAAAGAAACTACCGATGGCCACGACCATGATTTTAGACAATTCACCAATGCCAAATATCAACATGATCAATGGTAGTATAGCAATCTTAGGAATAGGGTAAGTGGCGGCTATAAGTGGATATAAACCTAGGCGAGTCAGGCGATGCAAACCCATGGCGATACCCAAACTTATACCAAAAAATGCACCTAAACTATAACCAAAAAAAATGCGACTCAGACTGGCAATGACATCTTGAAAAATGCCCTCATCGGGACTAATAAAAATCAAATAATGAAATATTGTCAACGGTGCGGGGAAGAAACGCGCATCAATCCATGCCAGTCGAGCAGCCAACTCCCAACCGCTTAAGAGCAGCAGCGGTGACCAAAGATACAACAGTCTGTTGTTAAACATGTGCGTGATCCGTGTTTGAGCCATAAAGTAAATCTAAAACCTGAGTGACCAATGGAAAAAAATTGCTTTCTTTGCGAGTCAGAATCGCATCTCTCGGGCGTGCTAAGTCGATAGTAATTTCCTGCTCAATTGTGCCTGGCTGATGATTCATGACCAAGATACGGTCTGCTAGCAGCACGGCTTCTTCGATATCGTGGGTGACAAACAAAACTGTCTTTCCACTATCTCGCCAAATTGACAATAACAAGTTGTGCAATTGCATGCGAGTTTGGTAATCGAGAAATACAAACGGTTCATCCATGAGTAACAAATCGGGGTCAATGGCAAAGCATCGCGCAATGCTGACTCGTTGACGCATACCGCCAGAAATTTCACTAGGATAATAATGTGCAAAATCGCTTAATCCCATGATGTGAATATATTGATTGGTGATTTCTATTTGTTTGTCGCTACTTAAAGACGAATTGTTTTTTAATATAAACAAAATGTTGTTAAAAACAGACATCCATGGAAATAATCCATGTTCCTGAAAAACCATACCGATTTTTTTTTCATTTTTTTTATTTGTGGCAAAATTTAATTCACCTTGTGTTTGTTTATCTAAACCGGCGATGGTTCTAAGCAGCGTGGTTTTGCCGCAACCACTAGGTCCGACGATACAAACGAACTCTCCAGCACTAATTTCAAAATTAATATTTTCATAGGCTTTAACTAAGATGTTGTTTTTTAAAAATGATTTATTGAGTTGAGTTGCTGTGATCAATTTTCGGCCCAAGGTTTGCAAATTCCAACTTAATGGCTATGCTTATATTTAAAAATGGATTTTAGCCTTTAATTAATTGTAGTAGAAGGCGTTTTTAAGTGACAGCCATTGGCATAGGTTTCAGGAATACCTTAAAAAATGTAAACAAGTGTAATATATAGGTTTTTAACAAGGTGTCCTACGGAATTCGCAATTATTTCGGTCTATGCTGTAAGCATTAAATGGCAAGGGGAAATAGAAACAGATGTTTACATTTCTCCTACTCAGTTTTTTAAGGGGTTGTCGTTAACCCTGACATGGAATGTGACAAAGCTAAAGGGGACAGTTAAATGAAAATTTCATCAAAGGCGCGTTACGCAGTAACAGCGATGATTGATCTGGCAATACATTCTGGTGTTGGTCCATTGACCATCGCGGGAATTTCACAGAAGCAAAATATTTCACTTTCGTATTTAGAGCAAATTTTTACTGAATTGCGTCATGCAGGTTTAGTCAAAGGTACTCGTGGACCTGGTGGCGGTTATCGTCTTGCTCGTCCCGCAGCGGATGTGACTATTGCGCAAGTCATCGATGCTTTAGGTGATAGTCATCCACAATTAGGACGTGGTGCTGATGGTTACGAGCCCAATGTAAAATGGGCCGGTTTAAGCCGTCATCTTTATTCGTTCCTAGATGGTATTACACTTTCACAATGCGTAGAAGACGAAGCCGGCCGTGAATTCTTCACTGCTAGTGACAACGAAGACTCAGACAGCACTAACACTAACAACCAAGTAGCTGCTGCATAAAGAATTCGATAAGCCCCGGGAGGAGGATATCGGGCAACACGGAGCCTAGCCGTGTTGCCTTTTTTTTATTTAAAAGGATTTAATATGCGTTCGCAAAAAATCCAATTCAATAATGCTCAAAACCAAACATTAGTCGCTTATATTGACTGGCCAGTCGATGGTAAACCTGTGGCTTATGCACTTTTTGCTCATTGCTTCACTTGCACGAAAAATTTAAAGGCCAACAGTTTTATTAACCGTGCATTGGTTGCACAAGGTATTGCCGTGATGCGCTTTGATTTCACCGGGCTTGGTGAAAGTGAAGGCGATTTTGCAGATACGAATTTCACATCGAATGTGAGTGATCTTGTTGCTGCTGCTGATTATATGCAGTCACAATGGCAAGCACCTGAACTGTTAATCGGTCATTCCTTGGGAGGCCCTGCTATTTTGATAGCGGCAACACAAATAGCATCCAGCAAAGCAATCGTCACCATCGCTTCGCCTTGTGACCCAGAGCATGTGCAACATCGATTAGCCAATGCTAAAACTGAAATTGAACAAACAGGTATTGCTCAGGTTAATATCGGGGGTCGGAATTTCAACATTAAAAAACAATTCCTTGATGATCTGCGGCAGCACTCGATGTTAGACACAATTTCGAATTTACAAAAAGCACTGTTAATTTTGCACTCGCCCGTGGATAACACAGTTGATATTGAAAATGCTTCGCGTATATTTAGTGCGGCTAAACATCCAAAAAGTTTCATATCCTTGGATCAGGCCGATCATTTATTAAGTTCAAAAGAAGATGCGTTTTATGTCGGACGAGTGATCGCCAGTTGGGCCGCACGTTATTTAGCTCTAGATACACGTAAGCCTAGGAAGCCAGAAAAAATAGCTGAACGAGTTGTGGTTCGCATTGCTGAGGATCATTATTTTACCGAAATAAATGCCAATGGACATGATTTAATTGCAGATGAACCAAAAAGTCTTGGTGGACAGAATTTTGGCCCAACGCCTTATGAATTGTTAATTGCCGCATTGGGCGCTTGCACTGCTATCACTTTACGCATGTACGCCGATCACAAGAAAATCCCTGTCGAAGAAATATGTGTGGTTTTGAAGCACGAAAAGATTCACGCGGAAGATTGCGATACCTGCCAGGGCAAAACTGGAAAAATTGACCATATTCAGCGGGAAATTGAAATAATCGGTGCGATAGACGATAAGCAGCGTCAGCGTTTGTTAGAAATTGCCGATCGCTGCCCGGTCCATAAAAGCATTAGGTCAGAAACACTAGTCACCACTCAATTGAAGTCGTAAGATAAACAAAATCGTCTTTAAGGAGATTGTCTGTGTTTCCTGATATTCACCCCAACGAAACCTTTCGTATTAAAGTTGATCACCTGCATGAGTTGTATGTAGAGGAGAGTGGTAACCCTGGCGGTATTCCTGTGGTTTTCCTTCATGGCGGTCCAGGGGCTGGTACTGAACATTATCACCGCCGTTTATTCAATCCAGAAAAATATCGAATTATTTTGTTTGACCAGCGTGGTTGTGGTCAATCCACACCTCATGCCGAGTTGGAAGGCAATACCACTCAAGCCTTGGTTGATGATATTGAAATTATTCGTCAATATTTAAGTATTGAACAATGGGTTGTATTTGGAGGCTCTTGGGGATCGACCTTAGGTTTAGTATATGCGCAAACCTACCCGAGTCGGGTGATGGGCTTAATTGTTCGTGGCATTTTCATGTGTCGACCTAAAGAAATTGAGTGGTTTTATCAATCAGGCGCTTCGCGAATTTTTACCGACTACTGGCAAGATTTTCTTGCGCCCATACCACAAAATGAACATCATGACCTGGTTAATGCTTACTACAAACGTTTAACCGGTGATGATGAAGTTGCGCAAATGGCTTGTGCCCGTGCCTGGTCAATATGGGAGGGGCGTACAGCAACCTTGTTATCGAGCAAACGTGTGGTACAACATTTTTCAGATCCATTTACTGCTTTGTCCGTTGCACGAATTGAATGTCATTATTTTATGAATAATTCTTTTTTAGAACCCGAGCAAATATTACGCAACACCCATCGTTTAATAGATATCCCTGGTATAATTGTGCAGGGGCGTTATGATGTGATTTGTCCATTTGAATCAGCCTGGGAATTACATCAAGCCTGGCCACAAGCTGAATTTTGTATTGTCGATGATGCGGGTCATGCCGCTTCTGACAAGGGTATTCTAGAAGCGCTGATACATGCGACAGAAAAATTGGCAAAACAACTTGAATAACGGAAAATTTTTCAATTAAATTTCAAGTAACATTGTTTGATTCAAACTATTGTCGCGATTCAGGTTTTTCTTCTATTAAGATTTAGCCTCTAAGCAAGCCACACAATAGTGACTTTCTGGAAAAAGTTTCAGCCGAGCGAAAAAGATTTCGTTTTCGCAGGATTGGCAAACACCAAAATCTTCATGATCAATACGCTCTAGCGCTTGAATAAGCAGATTTAAGCGAATTTTGGCGCTATTTAACGTGGTTTCATTTACTCCTTGTTCGGCAATAGCTTCCATGCGACTTAGGCGTCCAATTGCAACATCTGGAGCAATTGGCTTAGAATTATCGGCTAAATGTTGAATATGCTGGCTCAGCAATTCAATTTGTTTAATTAATATTTCTTCAATTTCAGATTTTTCATTGGGATCCATATTGGGGCTCATTTAGTTAGGCTATTTACCGCTTATAAAAATAACTGAAATAGATAAGTTGCGGAAACTATGGGTTATAATCGTTTCAGTTTTGCACAACTATTGCCGATATGCTCCTTGAATCGTTTTCAATGGAGCAGGTTCGACAATATGGCATACATCGATTTTAATCAAGAATTACATGTAGGTTCGAAGGTCATGGATCAGGAACATGCAGTGTTGATTCGTTTTATTAACATGTTGCATGAATGCACCCAGGAAGGTCATGATGATAAAACCGTGGGAACTGTTTTGACAGGATTGTTGGAATATACACGTACTCATTTTTTTGTCGAAGAAGAACTCATGCATGCCTACGAATACCCAAAATATAAAGAACATAAATCTGCACACGATACATTTAAATCCAAAGTAGTAAAACTAAACGATGAATTTCAGCGTGGTGATATGCAAATTACTTCCACTGTACTTGAGTTTCTAAAACAATGGTTGACCGAACACATTTTAAAAGTGGATCGGGAGTTGGCTCGACACCTTAATAGCGTTGGCATGGCATAGTTTTAAACAGGTATTCCTGTCGGTTTTCCATTGAGACTTTTTGTATTTTTCTTGCGCCAATACTCTGTAATTTCCGCTTCGCTTTTCGAGTTCAACCATTGTGTAAGTTCATTACGTTGTTGTTTAAATTCGAATAAGGGAACACCCATTCCACAGGAGCTTTGAACTAAGGCAATATTGAGTTTAACTATCTGTCGAGCGCCATTTTGTTGAGGAAAATATTGTACCCACTGATCCCATCGATCATTATTTGTGTGTACAATTTCAGCTTCTCCATAAAGTCGAAGGATTAATGGTTTGCCTTCAAAGGCACAAAACATTAGGGTCATATTTCTGTTCTCTAACATATGCGCTGCGGTTTCATTACCACTACCTGTTAGATTGAGCCACAACACGGTGTTATTATCGATGACACGAAGGCTATCAATACCTTTTGGTGATAAATTGATATGACCATTTGCAGGGGCGGTAGCAACAAAAAACATATGCTGCTGATTAATAAACTCAATATGCCGCGTTTCCAGCGCATTATATTGCTGTCCCATTGTTTGACTCCTAATTAGATGAAATAATATTATTTTGTGTTTTTGGATATTTATTATATGGGATTGATGTGGCAGAAACAAAAGAAAAATAAAACCTATGAAGTGCGTAGTGCCGGTGCGAGTGTGCGTTTATACACCAATGGCGTGTTTCATAGTCAATATAATCCAAATCATGTTTGGACCGGTACGCTGTGGGACTTAATGAGTCTACCAATATTTTTTTATCAAACCACACAAATCAAACGAGTGTTAGTTTTGGGTATCGGTGGCGGAACAGTTCTGCGTCAATTGGATGTATTACTACCCAAAGTGGAAATTCATGGCGTGGATTTAGATCAAACACATATCCAAATAGCGATGCGATTTTTTAAACTAAAAAGAAAAAATATTGTGTTACATCATGCTGATGCTCGAGAATGGTTAAGAGACTATAGTGGTGAAAAGTTTGATTTAATAATTGATGATTTATTTTCGGATGAGCAAGGGGTCGTGCAACGAGCGATTGCAGTGAATGACGAATGGCGTAACTATTTGCTAAAACAACTTGCGACCAAAGGCATACTCGCTATTAACTTTTTGTCGAATCGGGAATTAGTCAATTCTGCAATTTATCAAACACCATTGCACCAACAAGATTTGCGGCAGTGTTATCAGTTTCGCACACCGTTGACCGAGAATACGATCGCCGTTTTTTTAACACAAGCCTCTTCTATTTCTAATTTAAAAACTAGGTTGCACCAGACCTGCGAACAACATCAGCTCAATGCTAAACGTCTACGATTTCGTGCAAAATGTTTAATTCCATAAAAAACCGCTCAAATAGAGCGGCTCTAAGCTGTTGGTTATATTTTAATATTAAGGATTAAACAGTTCCACCACGCTCAATGAGCAAGGCACACTACTATGACAGGCCAGAGCAATTGAAGTACTAGTGATGCATTGTAACTCGACATTATGACTGCCTGCAGGAATGTTTGTATAGACGCGAGTTTTAGTAAATGGCGTCCAACCGGCAGCGGTGTTAACTACACCTTCTTTCCAGGAAATACCGTTCGGATTTGGATCAAACATGCCACTATAACCTCCAGCCCATTGGCCATCAATTAACACTTGGCAACTAGAATCGCCACCACCGGTGAGATATACATTAGTATTCACCATCAGCGGACCACCTTTGCTTTTAATGGTCATGCTTGCATTTGCTATGGTCGACCAGCTGGTATGCACAAGTGCATGGTTATTCCAGTTTTTTGTATTTAGAAAAGCTGAGCCAGAGTCACCTTTTTCACCTTTAGGTCCTTGAGCTCCGGTTTTACCGATTGGGCCTTGCGCGCCGGTGGCACCGGTATCGCCTTTAAGCCCTTGTGAACCTTGTGGTCCAATCGGACCGGCAATGCCTTGTTCACCTTTAGGTCCTTGAGCTCCGGTTTTACCGATAGGGCCTTGAGCACCGGTATCGCCTTTAAGTCCTTGCGGACCCTGTAGTCCGACTGGACCGACAATGCCTTGCTCACCTTTAGGTCCTTGAGTTCCAGTTTTACCGATAGGGCCTTGAGCACCGGTATCGCCTTTAAGTCCTTGCGGACCCTGTGGTCCGATCGGACCAGCAATGCCTTGCTCACCTTTAGGTCCTTGAGTTCCAGTTTTACCAATAGGGCCTTGAGCACCGGTATCGCCTTTAAGCCCTTGTGGACCCTGTGGTCCAATCGGACCGGCAATGCCTTGCTCACCTTTAGGCCCTTGCGCACCAGTTTTACCCATAGGGCCTTGCGCGCCGCTGGTACCAGTATCACCTTTAAAGCCTTGTGGACCTTGCGGTCCGACTGGACCGGCGATGCCTTGCTCACCTTTAAGCCCTTGAGCTCCGGTTTTACCCATAGGACCTTGGGCACCCGTATCGCCTTTAAGCCCTTGAGGGCCCATCGGTCCAACTAGACCGGCTTTACCTTTGGGACCCTGAGGTCCAACAGCACCTATGGTGATGTCGTAGCGTGCATAAATATGTTCATGATTGAATAAACGGTACTCGTGATGTTTACGTTTAGCTTCATGTTCATGGCGCTTGGCAATCAATAAACGATAATCACCGGCTAAAATACCCGGAGGAAGTGCAGCGACAATTAAATCGCTTTCAATTGTTGATAACATCAACTCTTCATCCGCAAGCATCATAATTAAATTTTCATTACGATTTAAATGCTCGCCTTGCACATAGAGCTGTAAACTCACCATATCAGCATAAACTTTGGTAATGACTGTTTTATGATGCTTTTTATGTTTATGTTGATGACGATCATCGGCAAGTGCTACTGTACTAATCGTTAACGCAAGTAAACACAGAAACAAACGAAGGGGAATCAAATTAATATTCATTTTATTACTCCTCAAAAACGCATCCCTTGAGAAGCCAATACAATTGAAAAAACCTCCATGTGCTGTTCAATGACTATGCATATACTGTAACTGAGTTACTATGCAAATGCTGTTAACCAGTGCGCCGAGGTAGGCATAAATTATGAAGTTGTGAACTGGGTTCGATTTTTTATTTTTTAAAAATGTTAGCAAAACCCTTGACAGGGATTTCACTTAAAATGCTAAATTTAATGTCAAGGATGATCATCACAAAAAAAAGCCGTGCTCACATAGAACACGACTTTGATGTAGTTTGTAATGATTATCGTTTATAAACCAAATGGATTGTTTTGAACACCATCGAGTATTTGAATAATATCATCTTCAATAATTTCTTCGATTGTGGCGTTAGTGCTGTCATAAACCTTGGTCAAAGCGCTGCTAGAACCTAAGTAAATATGAGCGCCGGTGGAGTCTATATTGATGGTGCCTAAACCATAAGATCCCACATGAACTTTATCAAAGGCCCATGTTGCACTTGTACCCACAATCGTTGTCACTAAACCATTAAGTGTGCCTAAGCTTCCGTTATACGAGGTAACGTTGGTGTCATATACCATGTTGTTACTAGCATTCACGCCGATTGTTGTTGCCAACATAATGTCAGCGCCCTGAATTGCCTGACCAAACGTTTTGCTGGTGGAGGTAGTTGCGCCAACCCAACTTGCAGTTCCATATATGGTCACTGTACTGACTTCAAAGTCGCCAGTGTAGGCAGCATAAGAAGTATTATCAGCTTTTACTTTCGCGGCCACCATATCATTTGCAGAACCACCCATATCAAGATCCGCCAAATAGCCGAAATAGATCCAATCTCCAATAACTGCAGAGATTTCTCCTGTAGAAATATCGATGACTTGTGCTGATCCATCCGTGAGTTCGGTGGCATCATCCAATTCGATTCCATCAATTGTTGTTTTGGCAAAGGAATAAATGTTGTTTCCATTGGTATAAACAACATGATTGCTGGTTAAATAAAGATTGCCCGATAGTATAGTGCTTTGGGGCGTTAGCATGAGTGTTGAAGTCGTCTCGCTACCATCAAGTTTTACTCGATACACACCTAAGGTCGCACTTCTAGACCAATAAAGATAAGTACCATCACTCATAAAGTTGGTTGCCGTGGTATTGACATTTGGTGTGGTAATTTCTGTAGCTGCAAGTGTCGAGGAATTAACATGCCACAAAGTGGTGTCATCAATCAAGAATATTAAGTCGCCGTTACTGGAGCGTCCCACCAAGTCGACTTTTGAACTAACCGCCACGCTTGGTGTTAAATCACTCGCGGTATTTGACGTATCGAGTGAGGTGACCGATTGCAAGAAATTCGAATTTTCAATCAGGAACATGCTAATCGCGCCTGTGGATTCATAAATTGCCGCTACTGGTTTATAGGCAGAAACCGGTGCATCCGTATCGGCTGCACCCAATGAAGTGAACATATCTGTGCCACTGCCACCACAGGTGTTGGTAACATCCGACTCATAGACAATAACGCTATTGGCGACATTGGCGTAGTCTGGAAAAATATCAAAGCTACCTGAACATGCATTTAGTTCGCTAGAAATTTGGGAGACGCTGCTTGAGCCACTAGCGATTGCATTCATTTTTAATAATTTTCCAGATTTCGCGCTTGCAGTGCTAGTAAACAAACGACTATTGATATGAATATTGCTTAATACACCGGTATTATATTTGGCTGAAGGAACTGATACTTCAAACGTATTGTGAGTCGTAGTAGCGGTACTACTCACTTTAAAATTTGTGCTGCCATCTGCTTCCGTAGCATCAACTATTGTTGATGGAGCACTGGGATTAAGCATTTTCATATCATTGCTGGCATCAAAAAACGCAAGATAAAATGAGGTTAGCGTCTTTCCGCTGCCAGCGGGGTCATTATCACTACTGCTACAAGCACTTAGTAAAACTAAGACACTTATTGCAGCGCTTACTAGCTTATAGCTTTTCATGGTAAAATTCCTCGAGTGTTTATCTGGGGTGATGGTGGAGTCTATTAAAGACTTGATACAGATTACGGCTGATTCACTTGGGAAATTTAGAAAAATCGAAGGTTTTCTATAAGATTGTTAGCAATTGTGCAAATAAAACATGAAAACAAGTCGGGTTTTAAAAAAAACCTATGTCGATATAGACCTTCGCATGTGAATCCGAGTTTATTTGGCCAATGTGAGATGTTATAAATTGACCGAGCAAAAACTAGCGTAATAGCATTTGTATTTACTCTGAATTAAACGTTAAGAAAAATCGGCTGCCTTGACCAACATGACTTTCGAAACCTATTTGAGCATTCATTGCTTCCGTGAGACTTTTGCAAATCGCCAAGCCGATGCCAAAACCAATATTCGTATTGCCTTCAATACGTTCTAAGGGAGTAAATAGTGTATCAAATTTTTCTGGTGAGATACCAACACCATTGTCTTCAATCGTAATGCGTATTTTTTGTTGAGCCAGTGTTTCACAATAAATTTTAATGCGTGGCTGCACTGGTCTGCTGTATTTAACGGCATTATTTAATAAATTCAATATAACTTGTTTAAGAAATTTTCTATCCGCATAAATACGTTTTGTGTGCGGATTTAATAGTGGTAATTCAATCTCAACACCAAATTGTTCAGCCATGGGGCGAATTGTTTGAATCGTTTCAGATAACACATCTTCAAGTGAAATCATTTCCATCTGAAATGAAAATTTACCTGATTCTAAATCAGCAATTTCCAGTACATCGTTGATTAACGCTAAAAGTTGATGACCCGCGTTGAGAATTTCAGCGACAGAGTCTAGTTGTGTGCTATTTAATGGCTGAGAATTATCGTGTTGTAATAATTGTGCAAACCCCAAAATAGCATTTAATGGTGTGCGAAATTGGTGACTCATGCGAGATAAAAAGTGTGACTTTGCTTGGTTTGCAATATCGGCTTGTTCTTTTGCCTTTAGCAGTTTGAGTTCGGCTAGTTGCCGCTGTTGATTTTCAAGTTGCAATTGATGATTGCGATTTTTTAATTCCTGTGTGCGCTGTATGACCTTCTCTTCAAGATTTTCATTTAGCTCTTTTAGTGTTTGTTCCAAATGTATTCTATCGGTAATGTCACGACATTCTGCAACTGCCTGAGCAATCTGATCGTGCTCATTAAATACAGGCTTTATAGAAAAGTCATAGGTTTTTAATAATCCATCATCGAGTCTCATTTTTAGTTCTGTACGACCAATTTTATTGTGAAAGACATTAGCCAATAAGTTTTTAAGCTTATTCATGTCATTTTGAGACGAACGAAACCAGGGAGAGTCGAGTAAGGATGTATTTAAAATTGAAGATTTTTCCAAATCAAACATTGATAATGCCGTCTGGTTGACCTCGATAATGTTTTGCTTGCTGTCGATTAAAAATGCCCATTGAAAACTCTGCTCGAAAATAGCTTCTAGTTGTTTGTTGACAATAATATTTTCAATGGCCAGTTGCTGATTTTCAATATGTCGGTTAAGTGTATTAATCAGATAGACAGGATTAATGGGCTTTTGAATATAATCCTTAGCACCAAAACGTATGGCGGAGATGGCGTATTCCGTGTCCCGATAGGCTGTCATCATAATGCACACGATATTTGGATTGATTTGTTTAAGAATCGGTATTAGATTTAAGCCATTGTCATTGCCAAGTTTGATATCAAGCAATGCAATATCTGGCATGAAGTCTTGGGTTATAGTTTTTACCTCGGCCACGCTGGATGCAACAGCGATTTCAAAGTGTGCTTCTTCTAATTCCAATACATCCCTCAATGAGTGGATGATGTCGATATCATCATCGACAATTAGAATTCGAATTAAATGCACTAGTTTGGAGCATTGGGAGAAATTAATTGTACGACTTAACTGCATAAGGATACCACTGGGATTCTGATAAATTTCATTTCCATAATCATACCTAGCTTTTGAAAAAAATTGCAACTAATCACTTTTTCCACTTTGGGTTCAGCCCGCTAATTTTTGTATTGCTGAAGTTAAATCTTCGATGTTAAAAGGTTTATACAAGCACCCCGACACTTTTAAAGACTTAAAAGATTCAAGTCGCTGATCCGGGGTCTTGTTAAGTTGTTTTAAAACTACCATACGACTGGAAGGGAAGTGTTTTTCAAGTGTTTGTAGTTGATTAATGCTATAGATTAAAGGGGTTTGGTTATTAAGAATCACGTTATCGACATTTTGATTTGTTAGTTCCTTTTGCATTTCATTAATGACAATGGATTTCAGTACACTTGATTCTGATAGTTGTCGTTGTATGCTTTCAATTTTTTGTGCGTCGCCAGTAATCACAAAAATGCTAGATACGGGCGAACGTTCTATTTGTGAAACCAAATCGGGGACTTCATAGTGCTCGACAAACACGTGAATAGATTTATCACTAACCAAATTCTCAATAATTTGTTCAATACGAAAACCCGTCATCATAATTATTTTCGCTTGAGATTGTTGCTCGAGTGCCTGTTGTAAGATCTGCATACCATTAATGTCAGGTAATTTAATATCGATGAACATAACATCAAATGATTCTTTGGTGATTAAGTCCATGGCGTCCCGACCGTTATAGACCACCTCAATATCATGTTCGTCTTCTAGTAAGTCATGATATGCGTCCGCTAGATCAGCATTATCATCGACAAAGAGTATTTTCATGTGTTCCTCACGGGTTTATTTACCAAAGACCAAAAATATGTCTGTAATATTATGTTTCGTTATGGGTAAAGGGCCAAAACAGTATCGATTGACATTTGAGTAGGCCTTATAGTTCCAGTTATTATTGGTTGTAGTAAATAACCTACAAGAATTTCCAATGAATGATCCGGTAAGTTAAGCTCAATCTAGTGCCTCATACCAATATAGCATCGTTTATTTTTGAACTGAGATAAAGTGGGAAATGTAAAAAACAATTAAATAACTGAATTTGGTTGATAATTATTAACAGATTGGTAAGGGAAAAATTTGTATTTGATTGTTTTTCATTGATCGCTGAACCTGTTGTAGTTCAGTAACAAAAATGAATTAATGGAATAAATGTAAACAATGTTGCGAGCGCGGACGGTCTGTGAAAGTGATAGTTTCTGTCCGCTCTTTCTAGCGGATGTTACAGAAATAGTCTATAAACACGAAACAATCTTTATCTGCGTGATAAGAAGTTAGAGTGAAGTTGATCGTGCCTAAACCCATGGCACTGTGTATTTGAGATAGCACATCTGAGAATATGACACGAATAAAGACTAGAAGCTTTTAGGGGTAACTAGTATGCGTAGTGCTTGGCAACGGATTTGAAACAGCGATTAGACAATGATAATTAGTTAGGGAATGTCTTTTATTGAAGGATGACCAAATGTTGAGAATTGGCCAAAATCATTCTGAGTTAACTGATCGTCAAATGATCAGAACCATGTATGGTGTCGTGTTAATAGCATTTTTATTGCCACCATTTATTGGTGGGTCGTTAATGGCGTTTTTGGGTTTCTACCCAATGCCAGAATTCTACGCAGTATTTTTGAATTTAGGCGGTTTGTATGTGTTGGCTGTAGTAAGTGTGGCGTTGTTAACGGTCGCACCTATTTTCCGTTATATTAAATATCTAACTGAAATACCAAAAGAAGAAGCGGCTGTTAGAGCCGAACGTGTATTCTCACGCTCTTTGCCAATCATCGTTTTTATAGTTAGTGTGTATTCAATCGGTGGTGCCTTAGCTGCCGACAAATCGCTGCAAAATATGGGATATAGTGATTACACCTTACAAGAGCAACTTTACCACCAATTTGGTTTGATTCCTGTGGTTTTATTAACATCTTTCCCTTTATTTTTCTACTTTGCCGATCAATTAGGACGTTATCTCGGACCACGCGGAATTATTACAAATGCCATCCCCCTGTGGATAAAGCTGATGATGTTAGGCATCGTATCACCGGTATTGATTGATAGTTTAATTATTGGTTATTACTATAACCGCACAGGTTATTTCCAGTTTGAAACATTCGGCATCTGGTTTTCTTTGATCTTACTGGCTCTAGGTGGTACCTGGATGGCGTGGCGAAGTTTGAAACAAGGTTTACATCCCCTGCATCGTTTTACCTCTGATGATTTTTTCCATCAGGGCGCATTTGATGAGTCAATACCAGCACTCTCGTTGGATGAATTGGGATTGCTTGCCCTTCGATACAACCAAATTAATCTGCAACGGGTTATTTTGAATAATGAATTACAACAAGAGCGAGATTTTGCCACCAGTCTAGTAAATACCGCCCCTGTGATTGTTTTGGTGCTCAATCCACAAGGTTATGTTGAATATGTTAATCCATATTTTGAAACTATTAGTGGCTATCGACTCGATGAAATCAAGGGTAAAGAATGGTTTGAAACATTTTTGCCTGAACGAGATAGGCAACAGATTCGCGAGTTATTTCAGCAAGCCACGCATCACGTTTCCACCCTGGGAAATATCAATTCAATTGTGACACGAAGTGGCGAAGAACGAGATATTGAATGGAATGATCAGCCTATTGTAGATCATCAAGGAAAACTAGTGAGTTTGTTAGCAGTAGGATTGGATGTAAGCAAACGCATGCAGGCGGAAAAAGAGCTGCGAGAGAGTGAAGCTCGATATCGACGTGCAGAGCAGGGAACAAATGATGGTTTATGGGAATGGAATATTGTCACGGGTGAAGACTATTTTTCCCCGCGTTGGCTAGCCCTATTAGACTATAAACCGGGTGATTTGAAATATCATGTAGATACATTTATTGATTTAATTCATCCTGATGATAAACCTATGGTTGAACAGGCAATGATGGCTCATTTGAATAACAATGAACCATATAGCACTGAAATGCGCTTGCGAAAAAAGTGCGGGGAATATTTGTGGGTCCATACCCGTGGTCATGCCGAACGAGATGAGCAGGGACAAGCAACGCTGATGTCTGGATTCATTACGGATATAAGTGAGCGTAAACGAAATGAACAAATATTAGTTAAACAAGCAACCATTATTGATCAAATTCATGATTCAGTTATTTCAACTGACTTGAATGGAAATATTACTAGCTGGAATAAGGGGGCAGAACGAATTTTTGGTTATCTTTGTGATGAAGCAATTGGGCGAAATATTTCCATCGTGTACTTAGAAGATGATCAACAGAAAATACAAGAAGATGTGATCGTAAAATTACAGCAGGATGGTGAGCTTGAAATCGAACTTCAAATGGTACGTAAGAACCGAGAGCAATTCATTGGTCTTGTATCGTTGTCTATGCAATTTGACGCAGCAGGTCATGCGATTGGAATGATCGGTTATGCGATGGATATTTCACTAAGAAAGAAAGCAGAGGCAGATTTACAATCAGCCATGGCTTTAAATGAACAAATTGTAAATACCTCACCCATTGGTATTTCCATCTATAAAGAAAACGGTGACTGTATTGCTGCCAATCAAGCTTTAGCCAATATTATTGGCGCAACTAGGGAGCAGCTATTACAACAAAATTATCTTCGAATTCAATCCTGGAAAGAAGCTGGATTGCTGGAATTAGCGAGGGAAGCAGTCAATACCGGTGAGAAAAAAAGAGGTGAATTTGAACTAACCACAACTTTCGGAAAACATGCGGTGTATGATTGCATTTTAGTTCCATTTAATCAGTTTCAGGATTCGAGTTTATTGCTTATGGTTGATGATGTAACTGAGCGTAAAAATGTAGAGAAAGAACTAGAAAGTTATCGAGAAAATCTCGAAGATTTAGTGGATGCCCGTACACAAGCATTACGTAATGCGCAAGATGAATTGGTTCGGAAAGAACGCCTAGCAACCTTAGGGCAGCTAACAGCAACGGTGTCCCATGAATTGCGCAATCCCCTAGGTGCAATGCGACCTTCAATTTATTTAATTAAAAAACGCCTGGCAGATAAGGCCGATGAAAAGCTCTTATCCGCATACAATCGAATTGATCGTAATATTAGTCGTTGTGATCATATCATTGATGAATTACTCGATTTTACACGTATTGCAGAACTTCATCATCATCCGGTTAAGGTAGATCGTTGGCTCTCGACCTTGATTGATGAGCAAATGATACCTGCCAAAGTGCAAGTGGATAAAAACTTTACTCTGCCTGACTACAGCCAAAACATGGATACCGATCGTCTACGACGAGCGATTATCAATGTCGTGGATAACGCCATACAGTCGATGACAGACGATACCCAACAGAACAAGCCAACACGCCCTGCAAAACTTCAAATAAGTACAAAGTTGAATGAAAAATTAAAACGCTTAGAAATTATTATAACTGATACCGGCAGTGGTATTGCCAAAGAAATCTCGTCAAAAATATTTGAACCTCTGTTTTCAACCAAAGGTTTTGGCGTTGGCTTAGGTATGCCAACGGTTAAACAAATTATGGAGCAACATCAAGGCGGAATAGAAATTGAAAGTGAAGTGAATCAAGGTACTCAAGTCACACTTTGGATGCCTTGTGATTTACTGAAAACGAAAAGTGAAACTAACGCAGCTTAATCGATTAACTAGAAATAATTGAACGATGAGGGTTTCATGTTCATGAGTCGCCTCTTTTTTGATCGACGACTCATGAATCCCATTTATTTGTTAGCGAGGGTTCTCAACAATCACTTTACGTACAAACTGAAGTACGTCTTCAATTTCTTCTGCGGTGATTTGTTCGCCCCATATAGGCATCACTTCTGAGCGTCCCATGGCTTTACCGCCCATTGTGATAATACTGCGCATATACTCTTCATTCTTATCACTTTTGATTAGATTTGCTGGTGGCGGATCATAAAGCACTGATGCGCGACCTTTGCCGTTTCCCGTAACACCGTGACATAAAATGCAATTAGTGAGGAAAACGGCGCGCCCGCGCTCAATTTGATCATTAAGCACACCCAAATAAGCGACCACATCCTTGATTTGCTCTTCAGAAAGCTCATCACGCCAAGGTGGCATGAATTTGGATTTACCGATGGCTTCTCCACCTTCGCGAGTGATTTTTTCGTAATAGGCGGTGTCGCCTGATTTGATCATTAATTTCTTACGATCATAGAGTTTTGCGGCTTTGGTATTGCCTTTGCCATCCTGCCCATGACAAAAAGAACAATAAGTACGAAACACAATTCCACCACGAATCACAGGTTTTGATTTTGCTGAGCGAACATCGCGGGCTGAATCTGCGGCCATGAGTGGGCTGCATAACATTGCCGTCATCAATAGTAATAATAAACTCAACAATACACGCATCATTTAATTGTCACTTCAAGAAACATTTGAGGATGAATCGCACATTCGATTTCCGCAGTACCGGCTTTTTCAAAAGTGACTGCTTTCGATTGACCGGCGGGGTAGGAGCCTAGGTCAAACGTTTTTAGCGCTGACAATGAAAATATATTATGAAAAAAGGGATCTTCATTTCTAAAATTAATTTTGTCACCTTTCTTGATTGTCAGTGATTCTATTTTTTTACCATTCATAACAAATGATTTATCTTTTTGGCCAACGGTAAGGTCAGCAGCTAAACTTGTACTCGAAAAACAAAGTGCAAGCAATGGGACAAAAAATATATATAAAAATTTAGCTGGCATGCTTAGCTCCTTAATCGCATTAGTTGACAACGGGTAGATGGGGGACGGTTATTTTCACAGGTTTTCCTGTGAGCGATTTGAGAAATTCGATCAAATCTTTCTTTTCGTTTTTACTTAGTTTCAATGGCTTCATATTCGGTGATAAACCCTCAACCTTCTTACCGCCTTTGTTATAGTGTTCAATCACTTCTTCCAAGGTGAAGAATTCACCGTTGTGCATATAAGGAGCCGTTAGCGCGACATCACGTAGCGTAGGTGTTTTGAATGCACCCTTTAATACTTTAATGGGTTTTATGGCAAAACGGCCTTCATCAGTGTTTCCTTTCAAACCAATATTATGAAATCCGTTGTCAGAAAAATTAAAGCCATCGTGACAGGCCGTGCAATTTGCTTTGCCTTTGAAAACTTCAAAACCATTAATTGCTGATTTAGACATGGCTTTTTTATTGCCCTTTAGCCAACGATCGAAATCAGATTCACTTGATACCACGGTGCGTTCAAAGCTCGCAATTGCTTTGGCAATGGTTTCACCCTTAATGCCTTCGCCTGGATAGGCTTTTTCAAACATTTCAACATAACCAGGTATTTCCTTCAGCTCTATTAAAAGATCGTCAAGATTTTGCGCCATTTCACCGCCAGCGACGATTGGACCGAGCGCTTGCTCTTCCAGCGTTCGTACCCTTCCATCCCAGAATTGAAAGCGCTGGTAGGCGGTGTTGAGGATGGTGGGTGTGGAGCGTCCCAAGGTTCTCATGCCGTGGCCAGTGGCCGTCTTTAATGCGTCGGACCAACCCAACGCTGGGTTATGACAGGTCGCACAACTAATGAAATTAGATGAAGACAAACGAGGATCAAAAAATAGACTTTTACCTAAAGCAATACGAGCAGGGTTCATTTTATTGTCACTAGGTTGGGGAATCTCGGCGGGACGCGTAAACTTTTCGATGTCCTCTTTGCTCGGGCCTTTGGCGGCAAAACTACTGCTGCAAAATAAGAGTGCAGCAATTGCTAACACTATCTGAACAGGGGTTCTGCTTCTTGAAGTTAATAACATAAAACAATTCCTTTTCTCTTGGTTTTGACCAATGAATCCAATTGATTCAACCTTAAAAATTCCGGCTTTAAAACAATTAAGTCAGAGTTAAACATGGAAAAATTTAAAGCAAGTGTGGTACCAGGGAAATCAATTCGTTAGCAAAGCAAACTATTAAAGAAATAGTAAAAGCTGAATCGCCTCAACAGATGATAGCGGCAGGTTTTATTAGCCAAATATAATCTGGAAAATATTTTTTGTAGGGAAAAATATGTGGTGTAACAGAAACGCTCATCGCCAAAGCGAGAGCAAGTTGAAAACGATGTTATTGTACGCCAAGTTTAGAAAAAGTAATGTTTGCGTGTGAATCTAAAGGAGTTCTATTGGTTTTAAAACGATGTTAGGCGAAGAACAGCTCTCTGTCGATGTTAAAAAAGCAAAACAGAAAGCTTTTCTTTTAACTCTAATTTCGTTTTCTTTATCAGCAAATTAGAAATTGTCACATTCACCCATTAAATAACGAAATCGAACAGACTAAATAAATCCCTCGCGGGTCTGACCCAAAATGGTATAGCAGTTGTGGGAATTACAGGTTGAATGTCGGCAATTGGCACGTCAAAATATTAAATAATATTTGTGGGGACAAAAAATGCCCGCGGACTTGTGGCCACACAGAAAATTGAGTAGCTTCTCCATAAGAATCACCACTCGCGATCAAACTGAGTCATTCAATAATAATATGTTTAGGTTTGTAAATTGAATGGTGAAGAAGCGCTTGCTGGTTTGTCTAGTCTGTATTGTGAGTCCTGAATAACATATTTCTCTCATTCAATGCATAAAAATGCACGGAACTCACACAATGAATCATACTAAGCAAACACTCTCTCCACTTAGTTTTAGTCAAGCACTTGTTTATTTGAAAATACTTTTACCTGTATTCCTTATTTTATTTTCAAGCTCACAAGCACAAGCACGTGATGGGTTATATTTGAAATTAAGTCTTGGCCCGGGCTCGGGTGTGGCGCGAGAAATGTCAACTATTCAAGATTCAGGATATGCGCTAGGCACCAAAAATCATGCGGTGGGTTGGGCCAGGGATAATAAATTCTCTGTATCATTAACAGAGTTTGGTAGTTTACTTAAGCTAAATGTGAATGAGTATGGTTATATCAATTTAGACCTGCCTTATGCTTTAGGTTTGACCTATTATTCACCTTGGGACTTTAACTTGTTCATTTCTGCAGGTCCAAGCAAGGTGTATTTTGCGCATGAATGGTCAGATCCCTTTGGTGACTTAAAAGGAAAAGGCTATGGCATTAATGCGAGTGCAGAAAAAGAGTGGATGATATCGAAGAGAGTCGGCCTAGGCGCAGGAGCTCAAATATATTACATACAAACGAATCAGTCCAAATACAAGTTTCTAAATTTCAGTGTAAATATTTTGGCGACTTTTTATTGGCGTCCTGTGCAATGAATCAAGCCTTGTTAGGTATTTGACTTTTAATAATTCTATAACATATTTATAATTAGAGATTTCGCTTCACTAATAAATATTCTTACAATGAGTATTTTATCCAGTGAAAATCGAAATGAAGACAAAAAAGTATAATTTTTTATTCTAAGTTAAAGTGTGGCGAAAGCCACCTCGTAGAATTTTTTCTGGGAATTGATAGAGTGATTGTTAGCTCAGGTTAATGTTGCACCCATCGCTCACTATCTCAACCTGATTTGGTGATGTTTTTTACATGAGCAACGCTCGTTGCTGCTATCTTCAAAACAATATTAACATTACATGTTGTATGTTGGCTTTTCTGTAACGGTCAGATGGACAGTAGCAATTTCTTAGATATGTAGCAATTCTTTTTATAAATACTCAACAGACCTGCATCGTAATTTGCTAATGTTTCTCTTAGCTCTTTAGTATTATATTTTTGTCGTTGAATCCTAGTATAGAATGATCCATCATCTTGCTAAGTTCTTCAGAAGATATTGTTGCCATTGGCAATTATGGTTGGGACTGAACCAATATAAGACTAAGCAAAAAATAATTAGGGATAGAGGACGGTAGCGCTGAGTTACCATGAGAGTCAATGATAGGGAATTCATTGCATTGATGGACAATAAACTCCATGTATACTTATGTTCTTTGTATGATCAAAGAAATCAAACCTACCGATTGATTGGTTCGAGAATCTCTCGCGCTCTAGTCTCATCATTTACTAGATACTCTAAAACAAATTTTTCATTTCTATTCTTGGTAGCTCCGGCAATTGATCAGCGATTTGTCGCTGTTTTGCTTGGCTGCTTCCATTACATACCTAGAATACAAAACAGAGATAATTGCAAATGATTCTAACACCGAGTCAGTTTGTCTGTGTGTTGTAATCAGTTTCATGATAACGGTGACCATCGCAATGGTCTTGGTAGAATTTAATGTGTTTTCCTTGCTGAACTAACAAACAGGACAAAAAAATGACAGAAATCGATCTTCCTCAATATGTGAAACTATTTGGTAATGTTGATTTTAGGGAAGGTGATTCCGCTCGAAGCGTGTATTCGCCTGCTGCATATTTAGTTGATTTATTGCAGTTAAAAGATGACAAAAAAGCCGGTATCGAAATCGATCCAACTACAAGTCTCGAACAGCGGCGAAAAGATATCATCAGTAGTTTGTTATTGAATAAGGAAAACACATTCGATCTGCTGCCATATTTGGATATTGTAAACGAAGTACTAGAGTCAAAAATTGAGGCTAGTACTCAAGAAGATGCATATGATGTTCTAAAAAATGCACACTTTCATTTAGATTTGCCTTTCAATCTACAACATGAGCGCATTCAGCTTTATCTAGAAGCGTTAGGCATTGCACCAGAACAATTACATAAAGCCTTTGCTAGAAAGGTTAATTATGATTTTATTGCTAGTGAGTTCCTCGGGTTGTCTAATGAGTCGGTAAACATTATAACTCAATCGACAAGAGGCGAAGCGCTTGCTGCTTGTTATGGCCAACATCTTCCACTGCCAGGATGGATACCGGTTTCACTATTTCTTGAAACTACGGGCTTGTCCCGAGCAGAGCTTAAGGAATTATTGTTTGCTGCTCTTGATGAAAAAGAAATTCTAGATCAGCGCCAATCTGATTTATTTTATAATCAAGGTTTAGACGGCTTTGCCACTTACAATGATAGTGAAAGAGAAATCATTTGGTCTTCTGGCAACTATTATGAAGAAGGCGGGGCAATTCCTGAAGCCTGGTATGATCGCATACATCGGCTAATTCGTTTAGCGAAAAAAACTGGTCTTAGTATTACGGACGCAGAGCACGTGGTGCGTAACTGTTGTGATTATCAACTTAATAAGGAAAGCCTAAAAATAATCGCCAGCATAAAGTATATTGCGCACAATTTTGATATACCAATCGACGAGGCCAGTGCACTGTTAGGTCCGTTGACCTATTTGGGTAGAGGCAACAGTGAACGC
>JAOUJM010000390.1 GCA_029883265.1 Gammaproteobacteria bacterium | reverse complement strand
GCCAATGATGCCTGATTTTATCAAAGGTGCAATTAATTTGCGTGGTCATGTGGTGTCCGTCATGGATCTAGCAGTACGCTTAGGGCGTAAAGCGCAGCAAGTGGGAAAACGCACTTGTATTGTCATTGTTGAAGTTGAAGTTCAAGGAGTGAAGATGGAAGTGGGTTTGATGGTGGAAGCTGTCAACGAAGTGCTTGATATAGCTCCGCATGAAATTGATCCAGCGCCATCGTTTGGCGGAACCGTGCGAACCGATTTTTTACATGGTATGGGAAAAATTGGCGACGAATTTTTAATTTTGCTTGATATCAATAATGTATTAACGCTCAAAGATGTGGAGTTGTTGGATGAAATTCATTCCGATGCCAGTATTTTTGAAGCTGCTGATGATCACGATGTAGAGTAAGTGATGCTATTGAAGTCAGTTGAGTTTAAATATGTGCTGAATTAATGTAGTCACTTTTATCTGTTGAGGTAAAACAATTGGGGAATTCTTATGGCGAATACAGCTGAAGATATAAAAAAAGTTCTTTCTGAAATCAGCGAAGACAATGAAACGTTAGACGCTTCACATCAGTATTTGTCATTTTTAGTTGATAGTGAATTGTATGCCTTTAGCGTATTAGATATTAAAGAAATAATTGAGTACACAACGATTACAAGAATCCCCATGACACCTAAACACGTGCGCGGAGTGACCAATTTGCGTGGAAACGTGGTGCCAATCATTGATTTGGCAGCACGTCTGGACAAAGCGTCCAGTGATGTAACCAAGCGAACGTGTGTCATCATCACTGAAATTCAAGCGGAGAGCGCTAAAATTGATATTGGTGTGGTAATTGATGCAATCAATGAAGTGTTTGCGCTACGACAAGAAAATATTGAACCTGCTCCTAGTTTCGGTGCTGGTATACGACCAGAATTTATTTCCGGGATGGGGAAAGTAAATGATAGTTTCGTGGTATTACTCAATACGGAAAAAGTGCTAAATCTTGAAGAGTTATCAGAGTTGGTTCGAGAGCAATCCAAGAAAAACTATCATAACTTGGCAATGCGTACCAAACAAATGGGAGGAAAAGATGTATTGGGATCGGCAGCAAAGAAGACGCCACCGGCTGATGATACATCAATAGAAAACGATGAGCGCGACAAATAATCCAGAACCAAAAAAACAATTTGTATTACCCTCACAAGTCACGATCAGTGACAAGGAATTCAATTTATTTCGAGAGCTGATTTATAAGCTTGCGGGAATTACATTATCTGATGGGAAAAAAGCGTTGGTTGTTTCTCGTTTGACCAAACGTTTGCGTCATTACGGATTAAATAATTTTTCTGACTATTATGCATTGGTGAATGATGCAGCTCAAACTGAAGAGCTGCAGATGATGATTGATTTGCTAACCACCAATGAAACTTATTTTTTTAGAGAAGACAAGCATTTTGAATTTCTACAACAGTTGGTCAAGCAGCGTCCTAGTAGTACAAAGCCTTTCCGAATATGGAGCGCGGCGTGTTCCAGTGGTGAGGAGCCTTATACAATCGCAATGAGTTTAGCGAATGTGATTGGCATCACCAATTGGGAAATAATGGCAACTGATATTAGTACACGAGTGTTGGCGACGGCACAAAAAGGCCTTTATACCGAAGAGCGTCTACAAAAAGTGCCCCCGCCTTTGTTGAAGAAGTATGTAGTAAAAGCAAAAGGAGAGGATGAGGGAATGATGCAAATAAATGATAATTTGCGTCAGCGAATTAACTTTCGACAACTGAATCTGCTGGGGAATTGGCCTGTGGATGTTGGCAAATTTGATGTGATTTTTTTACGCAATGTAATGATTTATTTTGATAAACCAACGAAAGAGAATTTGGTGGCTCGGTTGGTTGGACAATTAGATGATCAAGGGCATTTATTAACAGGTCATTCAGAAAGTTTGACAGGAATCAATAAAGATCTGAAAACGCTTATGCCGTCGGTTTATCAAAAGCAAAAGCCATAAGGTTCGAATTATGTCAAAAATTAAAGTAATGATTGTTGATGACTCCGCTGTGGTTCGCAATGTTTTGAGTGACGTGTTGAAAGGGGTGAGTGGCATAGAAGTGATTGGCAGTGCAGCTGATCCATTATTTGCAATGCGTAAGATGGAAGAAATATGGCCGGATGTGATTGTGCTGGACATTGAGATGCCACGCATGGATGGTATTACCTTCTTAAAGAAGATCATGAATGAGCACCCAACGCCCGTTATTATTTGCTCAACCTTAACCGAAAGTGGTGCTGAGACAACCATGAGTGCCATGTCGGCAGGCGCGGTTGACATCATTACCAAACCAAAAATTGGATTAAAAAATTTCTTACAAGAGCAAAAACCACTCATTGTAGAATCCATTCGAGGGGCGGCGCAAGCGCAATTAAGTCGGCGCAAAACCAAACCTTTAACAAAAGTTGAAGCACCACCTAAATTGACGGCAGATGCTGTGTTAGCACCACCAAGCAAAGGTGCGATGACGAAGACTACCGAGTCAGTAATTGCGATTGGAACGTCGACCGGTGGTACTCAAGCACTGGAGTTGGTGTTGTCAGCGTTACCACGAGTATCACCGGGCATTGTTGTGGTGCAACATATGCCCGAGAAATTTACAAAAGCATTTGCCGATCGCCTGAATGGTATTTGCGAAATTGAAGTCAAAGAAGCACAAAATAATGATCGTGTAATGCCAGGGCGAGCCTTGATAGCGCCTGGTGGATTGCACATGATGTTAAAACGTAGCGGCGCTCAGTATATCGTGGAAATCTCTGATGGGCCTGTGGTCAGTCGACACAAGCCTTCGGTCGATGTTTTATTTCGCTCCGTTGCCAAATACGCGGGTGCCAACGCCTTAGGCATTATTATGACAGGTATGGGCGATGATGGCGCAGCAGGTCTATTAGAAATGCACGAAGCCGGTGCCATGACCATAGCGCAGGATGAAGCCAGTTGTATTGTGTTTGGAATGCCAAAAGAAGCGATTAAAAAAGGCGCAGTTGATAAAGTTTTATCATTGAATGAAATTCCACAAAAAATCGTTTCTCGTAATGATTCTTAGACTACATAAGATAATAATTGCGAATATTGTGCGTAAATAACAGTATCTAATATTTTTTATTAATTTTTATTTTGGATTGCCGATAGCCATTTTTAGACATAGTTCAAAATGGAAATCGGCTTGAAGTCACAAAACTCCGTAATTTTTCAATTCTCTCTAA
>JAOUJM010000004.1 GCA_029883265.1 Gammaproteobacteria bacterium | reverse complement strand
TATCAAAATGTCGTAATGCGCCTGGGAAAAAACGTATACCGAAGTATTCACCGGCCTGTGAAATATTAATTGTCTGTGTTTGTGTGAAAGCACTGTTGATTTGCAGGGATTGAGCGGACATAAAAACAGACTGTGTTCCATCGGGAATAACGGGATAGACACTTGCTTGTGATGCATGTATTTGTAAATAAGAATGCACCACCGATATCAATTGTGCGTGCGGTGCGGTTTCTTGTAGATACATGCCGCGACTCGACAAACTTGGTTTGCATAGGGTCGGTTGAAACGGCTGATACAGATTTCTCAATTATCGGCCTCCGGCAGCTTCAGTATTTTTTATTTTTTTCGTCAAAGAAGTCTGCTGCATTGATTCGATAATTTGTTGGATCATGGAATCAACCTGATTTGATGCAGACTCTGAGACGAATAACTCATGCACGTTTATGGCCAATGCGGCAAGTTGAGTGCTATTACCCGGCATGAATTGTTTTGGAAATTGTTCGCCATGGTCTTGCAGAAAGCTTGCTGCACGTTTCACGGATTGATGCAGGGCCTGCGCAGCAGCATCGGCATAAGTAAATTGCCAACGCTGTACTTGTTGCGCAATTTCTTTTTTCTCAACTTCTTTAGGATTAATACCCGTTGCAGTAAAAATGCGGCAATCGTATTGACGACAGGTTAAAGGTCGTTTCGAATAAATTGTGCACTGCTGCTGCTTTAGCATTGGGCAGCGACCTTGTTGATCATATCCCATCAAATAATGCCCCGGCGCCATGCCTGGTGCTGTAAACAACAATGGTTTCGGAATGGAGGCAAGCGCTTGTTTTTCATTAGCCGCCACATGAATAAAATAAGAGGCGCGACAACAAGCAAGACAATCACCACAAACCACTGGCGTTGAACCAGCATTGCGTTCGGCATCAATATGCTGGTATAGCCATTGACGGAATTCACCTGCATCAAGTTTAGCTACATCATTCACAAGCTAGCCCGCTAAAATTGAAAACCAATATTCACACTGGGCCAGAGTTTAATGGCGTAGGTCCGTTCGGTATTATTATTATCCGTGACTTTGACCGTATGTGTTTTTACGTAGTGAGGCGTGTTTTCCAATTCAGGATGATTACGATACTGGGCATTTAAAGCAAAAACAGTGTTTAATGCAAAACGTTTTGTTAAAGGTAGCGCAACACCTAAACGCGCACTTAACTTGGGATTACGCACCACGCATTCCGCACATGTGATATGATCAAAATTCCACTGAGCACTACCCAGCACGTCAAAATCCAAGCGAAAATAATCTTGATCAAACAAATGCAATCCCATGCCGTAACCTAGTTGAGTTTTCTCTCCACCTCCATGAGACCATTGCAATACGCTGTAGAAATGTCTTGTACCCGATTTCAAATCAATACTAGCGAAATCACGATTATCATATGTAAAATCCACATTGGTTCGACCATTACCAATAATATTGATAATGCCGACAGGCATTCCAGTCATCTTATCGGCGATATTCAATAAACCCACTTGAGTGCCTTTAACATCGGCAGCATAATTCACTAATCCAACTTGGGTTCCTTTGTGACGATACTGGGAGCTATTAAAAAAACCAGCGACTTGTGCACCTGCAACTTCATCACGAGCGATATTAAACAAGCCACTCACTTGCGCACCTTTAATTTCACCAAAACTCATATTAAACAAACCCGCGACTTGTGCACCTACAATTTTTCCTTTGGCCAAATTGAACACGCCACTCACTTGTGCACCACGAACATTGTGCTCAACAATGTTAAATAAACCTGCCGATTGCCCACCGGTTAAGTTACCGCGCACAATGTTAAATTGCCCTGCGGCTTGACCGCCTAGCATACTGCCCTCAACCACATTGAACACACCCGCGGCCTGACCCGCATGAGCATCACCACGAACCAAATTAAACACACCTGCGCCTTGGCCGCCGCGCAAATTCCCAAACACGACATTAAATACACCGGCGCCCTGGCCGCCTTGTACGTCACCACCAACTACGTTTCCAATGCCCGCGCCTTGACCACCGTCCACATTGCCTTGAACATGGTTGATCAGACCAACCCCTTGGCCACCAATCATGTCTTGTTCCACTCGATTGACAAACAAACCTGCATCGATACCGCGTACACGATAGACTTTTCCCATGAATAAATTAATATGCGTACCAATCTGTTCCAATCCATCGCCTTGTACACCTCGGTCCCAGGTTAATTCTGGCGTTACTGACATTCGGGAGTCCACGGTTTTATGTGGCCAAGCGACGACTGGCTTAGCTTCAATATCACCACGCGCCACGGTTTGCTCTTTCACGATTGTTTCAAAAGATGCCATATCCAAAAAGACAACACTACCATTGGAAATTTGCACGCGTTTGCGCATTAAACCTGTATCACTATCGACGCTGACCACGTATTTTTTCGGTTCCAAACCTAGACTCACCACCCGCGCCGGTTGTTTTCGCATTTCCACCACCAAGCGTCCTGCTAAATCCCGGATAAACACTTTGCCATCCATTTCTTTTGGCAAAACCAGGGTCGCATTGGTTCGGCGTAAATCTGTCAGTACCAACTCACCCGCACCCGATAACTGGAAGTCATAAGCCGCGTGCTGCGGTCCACTTAAACTATTTTCTGTACGTGCTAGGGTTTCATGAAATGCATATTGATACGCTTCGTTGAGCGTTACTTTTTTATCATTACTGACATCCGCTGCGCCACGCAATGCCGAAACAAAATAATGTGTAAAATAAGAACCACCAATCGCATCGGATTCCTGCGCCGCTTCATCTGCCGAGCTTGACGTTAAAAACGCATAACCTTTCACTTTTGATGATTCATCCATTAAAAATGCTTGGCGCTTTTTACCACCTTTTAGCCGGGTAAACGCACCGGAAGCGCATGAGTCCAGAACCGCGACGCGTACGTCCGCGTTTACACTATTCAAAGCGTCTTTGAGTTGTTTATAGGTTAAATGCTCACCTTGTAATAACAACCCGTTTTCATCGCTATGACCTGAATAGTAGAAAAATAATTCTTTGCGCAACATGGAATTGCCATCTTGGTAGGCTAGTTTGCGTTTGAGCTGATCGAGTTGAGCCAAGATTCCCTGTGCACTAGGTTCACTTAATAAAATTTGGTTTCGAGTTTCCAAACCACCTAAATTTTTTAATACCTGAGCAACTGCGCGAGCGTCACTTTGTGCATATTGCAATACGGTTCGCCCGGCACCCCCGTCATTCGCGCCAACAATAAGTGCATAACGCTGAATTTTCATTAAACTCAGGTCTTGCTCTTGCGCCCATAGAACACCGAGGCTGCAAAAAAATAATATAATAACTCGGGCAACCATTAGGAACTCGATTTTTTAAGAAAAAACCAATATTGCTCAATATGACTATCTACGTCCAAATCATTGGCACGGGTCGCAGTAATGCTTGCCGCATTTTTCTGCAGGGCTTGAATTACTTGCTCAACATCAATCATTTGATCCGATGTGAGAAAAACAAAATGTTCAAAAGCGGGTGCGTTATCCAACTCATAAGAAAATCCCAGTGGAGTTTTACCCGTTTTCAATTCAATTGATTCACCCACTTCATTGGGATAATGTAAGGTCACATTGCGGTTGCCATCCACCGATAAAATGACGCCATAACGACGACCGACACCCTGATAACTCATTTGAATCACATCACCACTTTGTAATTCATCACCGGATTGCAAGCGACGCTGTTGATGTTGTGTGATTTGCATTATCTCCAGACTAGGGTTTAAACCTTTGGTACGGATACCATTACCGGGCAAAGACAAGGTTGTCGGCAAATTTGTCACAACACTTAAATCATCGTTTTGCAAATTGACGCCAATCACAGCTACAAGCACTACGGGTAAACCGTAAGCAAGCCAACGAATCGTTTTTGACTGACGACGTTGTTGCCGAAAATGTTTGTCCTGCCATTCGTTATGTTTTAAACGAATATCCTGGCACACGTCATTGACTGGATATCGCTCGAGAATTTGCTCGTTACTCAATTTAATAGCGGCTAAACGCTCTTGTAACTCCCTATCCTCACGGAGACGATCATGAATGGCATTCATTTTACCGACAGGCAATTCCTCTAACAGAAACTGTTCCAGTTCCAAATCACTAATTCTACGTAGTTGCTGACTCATGCAAGCTCTCCTTGCAATAGTTTCAGGCGCTCGCGCAAGCCACGTAGACGTTTACGCACCCCTGATACGGACATGCCCACAGCTTCAGCCACTTCCTCCAAAGTTAAGCCGTCATGATAATGCAATACGGCCATCACTTTTGTGGATTCAGGTTGTCGCCGAAAAAGGCGTTCTAGTATATGAGTAGCAATGGTTTTATCTTCCAAATCCTCGCTATCGGCAATTTGCTCTAATAACGATTGCTGCTCATCCATATCAGCCTTTGGATGTCGACGCTCACTACGCAATTTATTCAAGCAAACATTAGTCGCCATTCGGTAAAGTAATGAGGAAAGCGCATCACCCGTGAGCCGGTCCTCATAGCGAATCAATTTAACAAATACGTCTTGCATGGCATCCACCGCTGATGATTCATCGCCAAGAAGTTGCCGACATCGACGTAAAACCATCGGTCCATAGCGTCGATAGCAATCTTCTACATTAATCGGTTTTTGTTGTTGATTTTCCATTTGTCTAGTTAAACACCATGAATACCTGAGGGTGTTACTTTAAATTTCACAGATTGCCGCTTTTAGTATCAGTATACGCTGCCCAGAAATTTTTCTGTCGCCTTAACTACCTAGTCTATTTAAGTGATTAACCCTCATTGATCACTAATCAACCAGCAATAACTGCATGAATTTTATAATTTTTTCACCAATTCTGCGGCACAAAAATCGCAATCGCAGACTTGAGAAACATTATAACAAGCATTAACAGCACGGCATTAGGTTAATTTAAATAAAGGTGTAGCTATGAATAGAAATTTACTATTGCAGTTTGTTTTTTCCCTACTGCTACTTGGCTTTAGTATGAGTTTGCTGACGCTAGCTTCTTGCAGCAGCAAGGACAGTCGCAACAAAAATGATGATGGATCGAATAAAATCGCTCAGCAGTATGTGTATATTTCTGGAAATGTGAGCGCGGATAATCCATTGGAAAAAGTTAAAGTCTCAGCAGCGAACCAATCCACATTAAGTGATGTGAATGGCAGTTACCGTTTGCAAGTGCCTTTGCAAACCAATGACGAAATCGTTATTACTTATGAAAAAGATGGCTATGGCACTTATCAACGCCGCATCCCTGTTAATATTGGTCAGACTGTGGCGGTTGATGCCAAACTTTTACGCTATCAAATGCAAGAAAACGTAGATTTATCACAAGCCCAAATGCTTACTGTGCCGGCCGATGCTGGTGGTGATCTGGTGAGTTTAGATTTAGCGGCTGATAGTATTCTTGTCAATTCAACTGTATCGGTGAGTATTGCGACGGGTGATCCTACCACGGATAGCGGTCGTGCAGTTTTCCCCGGTGATTTTATGGCGGCTGAATCCACCGTAGAAAATCCCGACACGCCTCTGGAAAGTGTCGCTTATACGGAAATTACCATGGTTGATGCCGAGGGAAATGAACTCACGACATTAGATAAACCCGCCATGCTGACCGTACGTCTACCGGATAGTTTGCAATCCCAATATGCAGCCGGGGACACTATCGAGTGGTGGTCGTATAACGAAACCAGCGCCAGTTGGGTACGTGAAGACGCAGACCCAGATGATGGTGAAAATGACATAGACAATGCATTAATTGTTGATGTTGGCGGCATATTATTCGCGCAAGCAAAAGTCACTCATTTCTCTTGGTGGAACGTGGACCGTCCCGTCACTCAGCATACTTGTCTAGGCACACAAGTATTGGATAAGGATGGTAATGCATTAGCAAACGTACGACTCATTGGTGAGGGTGTAAGTTATAATGGCCGCTCCCGCCCTGCCAATACGAATACCGATGGACGCGCCTATGTCACCGTTAAACGCACCACCGATGTTGCAAATCCTGAACAAATTAAATTATTTGTCGAATACGGTGGCGTAAATTTTTATTACGATATAAGCGATGCTGCCGAGGGTGATGTGACCAGCGATGTTTTAAACACGCCGACAACTCAAGGCTCAACATTGGATAATTCTGGAGAATGTGTTGATTTACAAAATCCGATTCAAATCCGATTCGATGGTGTTATTCAAGGCTTGGTCAACGATCGTGATGGCAAGCCTAAAACCAATTTCGAATTATCCAACAACCTCGGCGCTTCGACGACAACTGATGCGCAAGGCATGTACTCGTTTGAAGTTCCAATCAATGTACCCGTCACTATTTTTGCGCCATGGTTAGTTAGTGAAACCGTCAGCGTCACAGATGCAACTAATCCTTTAACGCTTAATTTTAATTTGCAAAATCGCGTGCCCGAGATCTCTACGATTGATCGTATACCGGAAGGCTTAATCGCCAATAATCAATCGGTCACCATTAGTGTCACCGCAAACGATGGCGACAATGATGCACTAACCTATAGTTGGAGCAGCAGTGGTGGTGGAACTTTAAATACCAGCAGTGGCAACAGCGTAAACTGGACTGCACCAGCAAGTGGGGTTGGCACAAGCAGCCTTACGGTGACTGTCGATGACGCCCACGGCGGTACGACTTCACAAACCCTGAATTTAGTTTGGGGTGGTGGCGTCACCGGCACTGTTTTAAAACTGACCTTGAAAAACAATCCAATCAGCGATGCTTTAGTATCTGGTGTAATGGTGGTTTTGTATAATAGCGATGGCAGCATTGCCACTGAAATCACCACCGATGCATCAGGTGTTGCTGATTTTGGTGATATTGGCCGTACACGCGCTGATATTGCTTTTTTCTGGGAAAACACCAGTGAAAACCTTGGTACTGAGCGTGCGATTCGCAGTTTCAATCAAATCCCTGTGGGTGAATTAGTTTTTTATACCGCTATGGATTTAAGTCTGAGTGCAGGCAACCAAGACGTGACTGGCGTGGATAAGCGCATGCAAACCTGTGCAAGCAAACCGGTCAGCTTAAACTTCAGCAATATTCCCGCAAACACTAGTTATTTTGTTAGCTTCCCTGATTACCAATATGTGCAAAGCTCGGGACAAAGCATAAGCGTTTGCGATGAAGCCAGTATCAATATGGCAGCCATAGCACGCAGTAGCACGGGTGAGGTTTTAGCTTATGGCTTTATCGAAAATGAGCCATTGACGGGCGTGGACGCACTCACTATTGATTTAAGTTCAAGCCCATCGGCGATTACTTGGAGCAGTAATGCTAGCAGCACTTATGCAAGTTTGGATGTTACTAGTTTTTGGGATAATCGCATTACCACTTTGGCTAATCTCAGTAGCATAAGCGATGAAACCAGTGTCGCCGGTTTATTGACCTCAATGAATTTCCCAGTAACAATTCCTGTGGATCAATATTGGTTTACGGTCTCTTCCTACAACACTAACACCACGTTGAGCAGTACTAAACGTTATGGCAGTACACCACCGTCAACCATGCAATTTAATTTGCCGGATTATGAGTTTATTATTGCTGACACTCCTTATGATCCTAACCAAAAAAGCATGACTTGGTCGTATCGAGGTGAATCGCCGCGTGATATTACGAGCTTAGCGATGTCGTTTTATGGTTCTTCACCTAACACCACAAACGGAGTAACGACCTGGCAGGTGCAATTACCCGGCAATGCGACCAAATGGACTTTTCCTACACTGCCAAGCAGTAAACAAGATTGGGTGAGTTTTGATTATTTCAATTTCACCTTGGGCGTTCACGATCTTGATTTTGTAAGCAGTGTTGATGAGTTATGGGCAAGCGCCGCTTTGGGCAGTAATATTGAGCAACTAGTCAGTCGTTATGATAGCGGTGTTATGTATGGTTATGCTTATGATCCGAATCTAGGCACTCCCGCCAAACCTGTTTTCAAAAGCTTGGTAGAGCAACGCAAAGCATTAAAACCTGCCACGCAGATTATAAAACCCGCTGCAAGTTTATTCGGTGGTTGGCGACGACGCTAAATAGTTACATTCACAAAAAAACCCGGTAGCGATTACCGGGTTTTTTTTCACACAAAATTAACATTAACAAATGCAATATTCCGCTACCGCCAGATCATCCAATAACGCCATCGTTACTGGTTTCGCGGTGAGCAATGGTCTCCCAGGAATTCTTGCTTAAACTCAATCAGCAAATATTTTTCAATCATTAGAAAATAATCATTGGTGATAATCTCAACACCATACTTCACAAACCAATTTGTCTTCAAATGTTCCAATATTCGGCTACAGATTGCAAAATTTTTATAGCTTTCTTCAAATGTTTATTGCTGCTATAAACTCATTAATCCGGCTTGGGCGCATTCAATCCCCAATGAAAAACGACTACGAAATATGGTCAAACATCCACAAAGAATCCTAGTCTTATAAACAAAAACCAAGCTGTCCGGTCTTATTATTGCCTTATGCTATGATCGCTGTTGCCGCACATAAGTTAATATTTTGGAGCACAATTTATGAAGTTTTTCCTGCTATTTTTTTGTTTATTACTACTGAGTCTAGCTGCGTTGGCAGATACTGTCCCCGATTATGCCGCCGACAAAATCGCTGAAAACAGCTATGTGATCCATGGACCGGCAGGCTTCCCCTCACCAGAAAATAAAGGCTTCATGAATAATCCAGTGTTCACGATTACAGCAAAAAGCGTGGTACTAATCGATCCAGGCTCCAGCCTTTACACGGGTGAAATGGTGCTGCGTCAAATTAAAAAATTAACCAACAAACCGATCACACATGTTTTATCTACCCATGTTCATGGGGATCATTGGTTAGGTAATCATGCGATTAAAAACACCTTTCCAAATGCCAAATTTCTTGCTCATCCAGAGATGATTAGCCAAGCCAATGCAGGCGCTGCGGATCGTTGGTTAAAAATAATGATGGATATGACCAAAGGTGCCACAAAAGGTACTATAGCCGTCATTCCAGAAAAAGCCGTTAATGATGCTGCTCGTATTATAGTCGATAATTATACGTTTGAAATCCTAGCACCCAAACAAGCGCATAGTGGCACTGACATTATGATTCACATTGTCGAAGACAAGGTTTTGGTGTCAGGTGATAATATATTAAATCAGCGTCTTGGACGCTTGGACGATGCAAGCTTTCGTGGAAGTATCAATGCCTGTGACGTAGCCCTAGCTTCAGGCGCGAAAATATTTGTCCCTGGCCACGGCCCGACAGGCGACGCCGCCATGGTGTCAACTTTCAAAAATTATCTTTCGATTATTTATAATAGTGCTAGTGAATTAATGGATGAAGGTTTGAGTGATTTTGAAATGAAACCCAAAATCGTAGCCAAACTCAAAGCCTTTCATGGCTGGGTTGATTTTGATAATCAAATTGGCAAACACGTCAGTCTGGCTGTATTAGAAGCTGAAAAAGCTTCGTTTGAATAAACCGGTTTGGTTTTATTAGCAATTAGATATTTTAAGCTAAGGCTCACTAATTATTTTCAATGGCACCATGGTACCGTCTTCACCAACCGCTTGCCCAACGAGTACCATAGATTTTCCATTCATCCATTGCTTCGCATTGCCGATAGCTTCGACCTGCCATTCCACGGTAATGCGCTGCCCACCGGGTAGCGTTCGAAGCTTGAGCGGCATGTAACGAGTAAGCAAATCCAATTGATTAACATTTTGTAAATGAAAATGGGCATAAGACAAATCCTTACCTCCATGATTAGTCAAGGTGATCGCTAATGCGAGTTGAGATTTGCCTGCAAAGCTGTCCACAGCAGACAATACTTTATGCTCAGCCGTAACAATACCTGCCTGCAGCTGTAGACTAAAAACAGCGAATAATAATCCAAGAACAATCCTTATCTTATTGTTTTTCATTTACTTTTTCTCATTATGCCACATTAGTAATAGGTTATATTTTAAGCTATTCACCTTGATTATACTAGGACTTTATCTATAGGAATTCATGAATATTAAGTTTACTTGACATGAAATTATTCATTGCCTAATGTAAAGTTAACTTTACATTGTTTGCAAAATGGAACTAGAAAATAATTTAGCATACTTACGTAAACAGCAAGGGCTGACTCAAGACGCACTGGCGGAAAAAGTAGCCGTCACTCGACAAACCATAATCTCCATTGAGAAAGGGCGCTTCACCCCATCGACCAAACTTGCATTACTCATTGCCCGAGAACTAAACCAACCATTGGAATCGATTTTTTGGCTTAGACCATCAGAGAAGGAGTCACTATCATGAATTTGCATCTTATTATTCGTGTGTTATTTGCTTTGAGTCTTGGCTTGTTTGCCGGATGGTTTAGTAAGCAATGGCAAGTAGGCTTTGTCTTTTTCATATCATCCTTGGTCGTGCTCTTGTTATTAAACAAAAGTGGTCGCTATGTTAAAAATACCAAAGAAGGAACATTGAACCTTGATGAACGTGGTGCATTTATCAAATATCACGCAATCAGTTTTAGTTTTGTTAGTCTGGTATTTTCCCTGGCCGGGATTAACCTTTACTACGGTTTTATGCAACAGGAAACCATTCCACGAACTATTTTAGATGCTGTTTTATTCTTCGCAGTGGCAGTTTATTTTATTAGTGATATGATTATGCGCAAACGTGTTTAATCAGGGAGTGAACATGAAAGCGATACCCGCAGATCTCATTCAAGCCTTAGGCGAGCAACCCACTGCTGCCGATGTATTCCATCAATTACCCCCCAGTCATCAGCAGGAATATATTCAATGGATAAGTGAATCCAAAAAACAAGAAACACGTGAACAACGCATTAAAAAAACTATCGAGATGCTGTTAGAAAAAGCAGAATATCAAGCTTAGTTTTTTATTCGCTTGCTGCATTAATTTAACAGTGAGCATTTGCTAGTCAGCGTTAAGCAATATCCAGACGACAAGAGTGCTAATCCAGTGAGGAATATTACCAATAACTCATATAAGCACTCATAGAGTATTGTGTTGCTTTTACTAGTATTTATTCTTTCATTTGTACCAAAAACCATTGTGATTAATTCGCGAGTAACAGTTTTCCAGCTCATTGGTGTTTAATTAAACAGATTAAATTCCAGGAGAATCTCGTGAAACGTATTTCTATTTTTTCAGTTTTGATTATTAGCTATTTTCTGAGTTTACCCTCATGGGCGCAGAATCGTTATTTTGTCAGCATTGACAACGGTGTCAGCACAGCCGCTTTTTCCACCGGTGAAATCAGCAGTAGTCATGCTCGCTGGTTAATGAGTTTTAATAGTGGCATTTTGTTTGATAACAATCTAAGTACCGAGTTACGCGTGGCCTATTCACCTGTCGCCACACTTGCGGTTGCCGGGGAAAGTGCGCATGCAGCAGACCTGAATTTTATCGCAAGTTTGGGTTATCGTGATCATCTCATTAATCAATGGTCCGTTTTTGCTGGTGTTGAACTTGGTGCTATACGGTCATTTTCGAGTAGTCGTGCCAGTAAAAAAAATCGATGGATCGGTGAGTATGGATTGAATTCAGGCTTTAGTTATCAAATCAACCAGCAACTCAGCACTGGACTACGTTCAGAAGTTTTATTCTATCGTGGCCTGGCATTGCAATTTTCCAATTTTTGGGCTTATCATTTTTAAATAAGTAAAAAACTACCATGACAACTCATAATAGATCTGATCCGCGAATAACGGTAAGCCATCAATTAGCCAGCTCAATTTTTTTGATCGCTTGGCAATCAAATTGAGCTTTTTTGTATCGACCTTTACCGCAACAGCATTCTCTTCTGCTTTTAATTGTAAACGTAACCGTAAATCTTGTGATTGACTTGCTTTTATCGAGAGATCTAAAAATAACTTTTGATCCTGAATTCTCCAGGAATATATGATATTCACACCGTTGATTTCTCGCTTACTTGGATTAGCTACTAATTTATCTAAGGCTGAAACTTTAAATACACCTTGGATTAAATTTGGCTTACGCTCCAAGCGCTCAAGCCCACTCATGGCTTGCTCAGGAATCGAAAGCGCTTCATCCATCATTATTGACGCTGGCGCGCTAGATTCTATTGATCGGGAACTGCTTTTTTCTCTAGTGAACACTTCTCGTTTCTGTTTTGCTGGCACCGATTTTTTCTCAAGCGTGATTTGACTTTTGGTCGTCGCCGGCTCTGACTGACGATGAGGTGTTAATGAACGCTTTTGTGCTTCTTTATCGAAAAATTCCTGCTCAAGTGCAGCGTCTTCTTCTACGATTTCCGTACTCGGCGCAATATCTGGCACAGGTGTGGATAATGGTATTTCGCGTAAATCCATAGGCTCAAAATCCATTTCTTGCGGTGATTGTTGCTGCATCAAAGTTACCAAACCAATACCCAAAACCATCACCGCTGCGGTTGAAAACCACTTATAACGATTCGGTGCAAAATGTTTCTCTTTGTTTTGATGACTCGCTTGTTGTGCATGTTGAAGTATTAAATGATCAAGCGCTGGCGGCGGTGACTCTTGGCTTTGTTGTTGATATTGCTTAAGCAGCGCATCCGCTGATTGATCCACAGATTCATCCCATGAGACCCGATCTTTATTTCGCGTCATGATCACCCACCTCTAGCTGCTTACGCAAACTTCGAATAGCATAACGATAACGGCTTTTACATGCTTCCACATCTGCATCTGTTAGCGCTGAAATCTCAGCAAGTGATAATCCGACTTCATTCTTTAATAAAAACACTTCTTTTTGCTCATGGGGTAATTGAAAAACCGCTTGCAGTATTTGTTGCTGAGTATGATCGGCTTGCAAAATCGCAACAGGGTCATCGGCATCAACAGGGTCTGCCTGAATTGCCATGTCGACTAACACGCCCTCATCACTAACTAATTGAATTTTTTTACGACGAAAATAATCGGTGATGCGATTACGGGCGATAGTGAATAAATAGGTTTTAAAAGATGCAGAGGGTTTATAACGTTGTCGCGCATCTATGAGTCTTAACCAGACATCCTGATACACCTCTTCTGCGCTCGCAGGTGGATAGACAAAACGCAGCACATAACGATAAAGAATATTTTTATAGCGCTCATATAACATTTTAAACGCCTCCATATCATTCAATTCTGCATAGTGTTGCATTAGTTGTTCATCGGTTTGGGTGCTCAGCACGTCAGCTTCCATTTTATGTGCACAGTTAGTCGGCAAACTCAACTGCTAGAATCATAGTCGAGTTTGCCAAACTTGCCAATTGCCTTCGTCTATTCCTCTAGCTTAGCATCCAAACTTAAATGTTGCTTTTCACCGCTCAACGACGCCGCCAAACCAACCAGGTTAACTAACTCACCTCGATAACCATTTTTATCGCCGCCCTTTGCATTGCTGGCTAAATCCTTAATATCCGCAAAACTGTAGTCGCCAAGGTATTGACCACCACGAAGTTTTTGAGCGAAAGCCGCAACACTGGCGGAAAAACGAAAACGTTCAGAGCCATTCTCAGCATGCGATTGAATTTGATTTTGCTGCAATACATGAGTCAACAACACGCTTTTATCAGCATCCGGTTTTTTATAACGAAGTTTAATAAAGCCAATTTCCGCTTTGCGATCGGTTTGCACGACTTGTTCACCATAACGCAGCTCATCAATCAATAATGATTGGCTTCCAACAAACGATATTTCATACAAGGCCGTAACTGTATGGCCGGCACCGATTTCTCCAGCATCCACCTTGTCATTGTTAAAATCCTCACGTTTCAGCTTACGATTAACATAACCAATTAAACGATATTCACGCACCACTTTAGGATTAAATTCAATTTGAATTTTCACATCTTTGGCAATCGTGAACAGCGACGACGACATTTCGTCAACCAAGATTTTTTGTGCCTCCTGCAAACTAGAAATATAACTGTATTGCCCATTGCCACGATTCGCCAATTGCTCAGCTAAATGATCGTTTAAATTACCACGACCAAAACCAAATGTGGATAAGGAAACACCCTGTTTACGTTTTTGCTCAATCATATTCATTAACGCATCAAAATTCACTGTACCGACATTAAAATCACCATCAGTGCACAATAATATTCGGTTAATACCATGGTTGATAAACGCTTGTTGGGCTGTGCGATACGCAAGCTCAATACCAGCAGCGCCATTGGTTGAACCACCAGCCGTCAGTCGATCTAGCGCATTCAATATTTCATTTTTATTTGCGCCCGATGTCGGCTGTAGCACGACACCCGATGCACCTGCATAGACTACAATACTAATTTTGTCTTGTTTGCGTAGTTGCTTGACTAACAATTTCAACGATGATTTTAACAAACTTAATTTATCTGCACTGCGCATGGAACCCGACACATCAATAAGAAAAACCAAATTCGCGGCTGGCAACACCTCATGTTTTTCCTCGTATCCTTTTAGCCCTATATGCAACAAATGCGAATGACGATTCCAAGGTGTAGGCGCAATTTCCGTAGTAATGGAAAAGGGTTGTTGCTGTCGATCCGGCACCGGGTAGTCATAATCAAAATAATTAATAAATTCTTCAATTCGAACCGCATCTGCGCGTGGCAACTGACCTTCATTTAAAATTCGACGAACATTGGTATAAGCCGCCGTGTCCACATCAACCGAAAATGTTGAGACCGGATGCTCCGAGGCTAAACGCAAAGGATTATCTACAAAATGTGCATAATTTTCACGATCAAGGTTTTGTTGCGCTTGGCGGATACCACTCAGCACCGAATGCTGCTGATGCGAATAGTGTTGCTGTTGTATGTGGCGATGATGCGGCGCATAACTTTCCTGTTTTAATTTCTCGCGCGGCAACGCTGGCGCAATATCAGGCATGGACAAGACTTCCATATCCACCACTTGATCCCGTTCAGACCTTATGTGTTCTTCTACTAGCTTATGTTGTTTCGATTCATCGCTGAGCGCTTGCTTCGAGGTTTGTTGGCGCTTTTCAACTTTCTCAGATAGCACTTGCTCTGCCGATCTAATTGCATGCGAATCACTAGACTCATTCTCACTAATGCTTTTTTGTGCATTTGAACAAGCACTTAACAATAGAATCAGGGCTAAGCCCAACAGTGGTTTGTTGTTTTTCATGATTTTTCTCCTGCGTTTAAATTCAACTATCAGGGGTAAACGCAGGAGTATTGAAAAAGGGTTAACTATTAAAAAATAAATTTATTATAATCGTTCTTAATCTTTATTCATGACTTGTGTGTATAACCAATCACGCACAGCTAAACCGGTGCCAAGATCCCAAGGCTTGAGATCTTGCTTGTTAATCAATTTGTAATCATCTAACTCATGATTTAAGCTTATCTCACCATGATCACAGTTTACATGATAGGCAAGCAACAATTGGTTCTTTTGCTCACTAGCATAATGACCAATAAATGACTGAATACTTGCTGTCAATCCTAATTCTTCTTCAACTTCGCGTAACACAGCTTGGTCAGGATGTTCGTATTGCTCTAAATAGCCCGTAATCAACCCATAAATGCCTGCAGGCCATAGTTTGTTGTGGGCTAATACAATTTGCGCTTGATACTCGACAATTGCTGCAACGACGGGTACTGGATTTCGCCACAATACAAAATCACATTCACTTTGAGTGCAAACTCGTCGTGGAAAGCCATCAATTTCTTGTTCTTTAAGTTCAGCCCCACAACTCATACAAAACTTTTCCATTAAATAATACCCTTATCAATTTATCTCTCGTTGCAATATAACGTGTGAATATTTTGCTTTTTGAAAATTCTTTGACTATAAGAATAAGATTACAACATTGTTTATATAAAAAGGAAACTAGGATGAAAGCTATTTATGGACTACAGCTTATTTTTTTAATCGTGTGCACACTCTTGTTTCAATCCGTTTTTGCCAATGATAGTCAGAATTTTGAAAAAACGATTGCAAGCATTATGTTAAACATTAATCACAGCCCTTCAAACAAGGACATTGAAACACTCAACAACATTATTACCAGTAAGAGCCCTAGCAAGAACATCAAAACGATTATCGGTGCACTCATTAAAATGAATCACAAGGTATCAAACAGCGATCGTCAGCAGCTATTAGCGATTTCCAATGACAAGACTACACCTCCCCACGAAAAAACCCTGGCCAGCGTTTTAGCCGGTCTTAACCACCAACCCAGTTCCGCCGCTAAATCAATACTCAACGATATGATGCATTAATGCCGCGCGCTGTTGCTCTGTAATTGTTGACTATACGGAGCAGCAGTTGCGCATATCGTTGCACTTGTACGCCTCAGTTTTATTCTTAAGCCCAAACCTGCTCAAAAATCTAGCGTTTGCACTCAAGCTTATTGACAAGCCTGCCGTTAAACTCTATACATACATTCATGTATGTTTAAATAATAGGATACAGAATGCCTCGACGTACCCAAGAAGACACGGCCAAAACCCGCCAGTGCATACTCGACAAAGCACTAGAAATCTTTTTAAAACAAGGATATAGCCTCACTCGCCTGGAAGATATAGCAAACGCCGCCCATGTCACCCGCGGTGCGATTTATTGGCACTTCAAGTCTGGAAAAGTAGCCATTTATGAAACCTTGATCAACGAAAGTGGACAAGACTTGGAGGATCTACTGCATCGAATAATGAATACTTCACAAACTGGAGCAACAAAACTCAAGCAATTCATGTTGGGCTGGGCGGATTTATTAGTGTCACAGCCCGTTTATCGTCAAGTGACTGAACTCATTTTATTTAAAACCGAAGTCATACCCGAACTCGAACAAGGCGTGCAGCAAAAACGCGAGAGCATGCTTCAGTTTCAGCAATTACTCAGCCGCTGGTTAAGCGATGAATACCAACCCAAACAAGCTGATGAACTCGCAAGCATCGTGCTCGCCAGTTGTTGGGGTTTGATTGAATATTGGCTTTTAATGCACCAAAACTTTCCCCTGAGTGAGCGCACCTCACTTTTACTCAATCGTCTGATCTCAAAAGGAGACTAATATGAAAGCAGAAAAGTTTAAACTTGTTGTCACCGGCGAATACAATGGTCGCCCCTATAAATATGAAGAAGAAGTCCCAGCCAACGACTATCAAGTCACCGGTTGGAAACTCAAACTCATGCCTAAATTCAAACAGGACATGATTGAACAATTGAATCAGGCCCAAGTCGGTGATTATTTTAAATGGGATGACGGTGGTTGTATTACCGAGATTCAAGCCATCTAGTTTGTGCATTTATTTTCAATCATGACTTGACAGGCATAATAACAAACCATAGGATTGAAACATGATGAATACTAACGCAACAAAAACTATTGTGATGCACAAACCGCTAGGATGGCTAATTAAGCCCACACACGGTTTTTGATAGTATTTTATTTTTAAAAAAAAGCCGTGGAACTCAAACTCCGCGGCTTTTTTTTGCGTTCTGAGTTCCCGGCAGGCTAAACCCAAAAGAGGATAAACTCATGATCGCGACAATAAAAAACATTCGATCCAATAACACATGGTTCGGTATTGCCTGTGTGTTGCTCGCCACTATAGGTTTATCCTTTAAAGCGATTTTTATAAAACTAGCCTATGCTGCCGATCCCAGGATAGACGCGATTAGTGTCTTAAATATTCGTATGATATTGGCTTTACCATTTTTCGCTTTAATGTTGTTTTTCAGTCGACAAACGAATGCAACAAATACTTTAAACCGTCAATCGTTTATGGCATTTTTGTTATTGGGTGGCGTCGGTTTTTATGCCTCCGCTTTTTTGGACTATAGTGCTTTGTTTTATATTCCTGCTAATTTGGAACGTTTGATTTTATTTTTGTATCCTACATTCGTGGTCATCATCAGTTTCTTTACCCATCGCAGCAGTGTCAATCGTTATACGATTATCGCCGTTGTTGTTAGTTATGTCGGTATAATGGTGGTATTTTTCGATCAGGCGGCCGTGTTCACACAACAAAGCTATACCGGCATTAGCTTGGTTTTTGCTGCCGCGATTGTTTTTGCAATTTACACGGTAGCAAGTGTTCCCTACATTATACGCTTTGGCTCAATCCGTTTTACTAGTTACGCCATGTTTGCCGCTAGCTTGGCTATTTTTCTTCATGGTTTTGCTGCTCATGGATTTCAAGTGTTTTATCAAGATTTGAAAATCTATAGTTTAATTTTACCCATGGCAATCTTCTCAACGGTTTTGCCGATGTTTTTAATGGCGGAAGGCGTTAAACGAATCGGTGCTGCCAGCTCTTCAATTATTAGCACCAGCGGTCCAGTCATTACTATTTTCTTCGCTTATGTCTTATTGAATGAGAGCTTTGGATTGATTCAGCTTATTGGTGGTATGTTAGTGATCTTAGGTGTGTTTTTTGTCGCAAGAAAAAAATAAATAAAAGCACCGGGAGCAATCCCGGTGCAGCTGTCAAAATTATTTCAAATGCTCACGCACAAATATCTCCGCTCGACGCATAGCATCTTTAGCCGCCAAATCATCTGCAAACATTCGCACATTGGATGGACGAAAATCAAAGCCGCGACCCACACCTGGATACACAATAAATTTTGGTTTGCGGCCTTTTTCTTCTAGGGTTTTTATTCCTTCAGAGATCGAGCGCACCCGTTGATATTGATCATGTTCACCGATAAACACCATAACGGGTACTTTCAAATCATTAATTTCGTTTGCATAACGATACACTTGCATCGGCTCAGGTGCATTGGGGTCTTGCCAATGTGGGTAATAAGAAATATAACAGGCAACATTTTTTTCTTGGGCCTTATGTTTGGTCAAGGCTTTCAAGGTCATGTAGCCACCACGCGTATGCGATATGGCGCAGGCTTTTTTACCTTTCACATCTTTAAGTTTTAATAAAACTTCAAATCCTTTGGCGACATCGCCTTCAACCTCGTAGTCATGTTCCATAGGGTATTTTTCAATAAAGCGGGCTGACCAGACATCAGGTGCCAACACAATAAAACCACGTGCTGCAATGCGTCGAGGTATTTTCAGGGTTAAATCATCTAGACCACGGCGTCCATGCTGAAATAATACGGCAAGATATTTTCCCGGTTTCTTCGGTCGAAACACGTAGGCTGGTACATCGGTGTCACCGTTATTATAAGTAATTTCTTCCATGATCACGTCGTGATTCTCCAGACCATCAATAAAACCTTTATCCCACCAAGCATCGTCCCACCACCATTTTTGTTTGTCTTGGGGATACTCGATCGTAACCCAGGGTTCGTGGCTGGCCATGGTAACAAAACTTAAACTACACAAAAAAAGTATTGCTAAAAACTGTTTCATTTTCTCATCCCGTGAAATCATCTAGTAAAAGAATATCTGCCTATTCGGCAAGAACTTAAGCTTAATAAAGGAACGAATGTTTATCCAACAAAAAAGGTGACGCAACGTCACCTTTTTTGTTACAACGAACACAAATTTTATCTGCCGCGCAACCAAATTTCCACCATTACTCCATCTCGATCATGGTAAGCATTCAACGGATTACCGACATTCGCGTCTCGATACTTCACCGGGGCATAGTTATGAGTCCATAAACCATTTTGAGCGCTCGATCCACAGCTTACGTTGGTATCGGGAATGATTTGACCAGTCTTTGAAATATCAGTGGCTAGCCATAAAATCAAATCCGTATTCTCTGCAAAAAAAATAATTGAGTATGATTATTACAATTGGCCAAGCTATTTGCCTCACTACTTGAATGGGACTCTGGGCGCTCCCAAGGATCTGGATTATCCGGATTCTGACAACTTTGACAATCTTGTTCACACAAGAAACTAAATATCTGTCCATGATTAAAATACCAACTCGCGTCTCCGACAATCATATACCACACGCTATCAGGATGGGTGTTGCTAATGCGCAACATATTGTATGCGAGTCCATCATCCAAGTGGGTAGGCGATGGATCAATAGCAGCCTTGATTAAAAGCTCGGTAGTATTCGTCAACAAGCCACGATGTATATGGCAACAGGAGTCGCAAAAACGACGCTCAACCGTTTCACAAGTTTTGACGTCACTGCCTTTCACTTTTGCATCTGAATACAAACGCATTGGAGCGTGCAGCTCCATCAGGGTCTAACCAAAACTTACCACTGCTAGCTGCTGGTGTGTTTTCTTTAATGAACTGACAAGAAGGTGCCGCATTCAGTTTCGATAAACCATCAGGAACGGCACTCAACATTTGGCTTAGTTGGCTGTAATTATCATCAATTGCTGCTTTTAATGATTGAAAATTCTCATTAACAGCAGCAGCACTGGCGGTATTACCTGCTTGGATATCGTATGGAATCGTTGCTTCTGAAGCCAAAAGATGTGCACTGAAAAGTAGCGTGAATACAAACGATCAATACTTATGCACTAGTTACCTCCAAATCCCTATGATGGAGTGTAGAAAATTTAAGTTTTAGTGGAATAGAAAAGCAGAGTGAAATCTGTATAGGTAGTGACTACAAGTAAGTAGAAAGCACTAGATGCGCCTATGGAGCATTGTGATTTATTCAGAAGGTTTAGGGTGAATCACACGCTGCTCGTAATGCCAAGTGGTGTGATAAAAATCCGCAATGGATTTTTTTACTATATGCGAACGAAAGGCTTCATCGATGCGCAACCATTTCGCGCGTAATTCTTTGTTCAAACCCACCTCAGCCAAGGTCTCGTCAAGTATCGCCTGACGTAAATCAAATAACTCATCGGTAATATAAAGCGCACGATGGGAAGACTTTGGAGGTTTTCCCATATAGGTTTTTGGGCCGCCAAATTTTTCCGCCATGAATGATGTTTGCCGACCTTCTATTGCTGTTTGATCATGCCCTTCAAAAAACAAACCGAGCCAAGGGTGCGCATAAATTTTATCATAAAATTCTTTATGGACTTTTTCCAAAGTAGCTAAGCCACCCACTTGTTCAAACAAACTATTTTTTTTCATAAAGCGCTCCAAAAAACTAAGGCGACGGATCACGACCATTAAAGCCGAATAGCAAACTAAGTCTTCCCCCATGTCTAGTGACAACATATGCAAGATTAATGGGAATATTCATATCTCCCAAACGCGATGTATGTCCGACAGAAAATACAATGCCCGTAGATGCCAAACTGATACTTGGACCCACCGCAAATTCAAATCCATTGCGCAAACGTAATCCTGTTACCCAAGACACGCTGGGCACAACAACCCCTTGCTCAAATCCGCCCAGCAATGGAATAACCGCAGTTACACCGGCAGGGCCTGCTTGCGTTGTGAAAAAACGTCGTTCGAATTGCCAACCAAACTGAGTGATATAGGGATTAAGATGGATATCGATTTTTTGCAATTGTTGTTGCGAATACGCATCAACACGAGTGATGCCCATGCGTGGACCGGATAATTGATCAGCCAGCAAAGAAAAACTGGAGAAGAACAAGAAGAAAAACAGCAGCCCTAGTTTAGACATTTTCTAACTCTATTTTTATTTTAGTCGCCTATTCTACCACGAAAACAGAGTCCTTCACTAACTAAGTTTGCAAACACAAACAACACTAGTTTCAAAACAATTCTAAACTGCCGTCAACAATAAAGGTTCACCTTGAGTAATCACCATAGTGTGTTCATATTGCGCCGACAAATTTCCTTTGGGAGCAATCAAAGTCCAACCATCTTTCGCTTCGCTGACTGATCGACTTTTGGTTGATAAAAACGGTTCAATGGTAATGACTAAACCTTCATGCAGCACCCGCTTGTCGTGCGGATTATAGTAACCAGGAATCTCTTTTGGCTCCTCGTGAATAAAACGCCCCACACCATGACTACACAAATTACGAATAATGCGATAACCTTTTTCCTTGGCTACGCGTTGAATTGCCTTGCCAATATGATTGATCGGCGCACCGGCTTTTGCCGTTTTAATTGCCTGACTTAATGCGAGGCGAGTCGCATCACATAATGATTGTTTAATTGGGTCACCAGGCGTAATCACAGCAGAACCACCGGTATCTGCCCAGTAACCATTTAACTCTGCTGACACATCAATATTAATCATATCACCGGCTTGAATAATACGATCACCAGGAACGCCGTGCGCCGCTTCTTCGTTTAGGCTAATACAGGTAAAACCCGGAAATCCATACGCTAACTGTGGCGCCGATCGTGCACCGGCCTGCTTAAGCAATTCTCCGCCGTATAAATCCAATTCTCGTGTCGTCATCCCAGGTTCAACATAGTCCAGCATTTTTTTCAAGGTCTGTCCTACAATCTGACCTATGACTTTTAAATGTTGTAAATCGTCATCATTTTCTATTGTCATTGGCTTACCACTCTGACTTTAATTAAAAAAATAGATCTGATTTATTACTTGTTATTTTTTGCAATAAATCGATCTAAAGCATTAGCAAATTGCTGTTGGTCTCGCGGATGAAAAGCCGCAGGACCGCCGGTTTGAATGCCACTGGAGCGCAAGTTATCCATGAAATCACGCATATTCAAACGCTGACGAATATTCGTTTCATCATAAAACTCACCACGCGGATTTAATGCAAATGCTTTCATGGCAATGGCCTCTGCTGCCAGCGGAATATCTTGGGTCACAACCAAATCCCCTGGCTCAAGCAACTTCACAATTTCATTATCAGCCACATCAAAACCGGCAGCGACGCGTTTAGTTTTAAGGAACGGCGAAGCGGGTACGGTTAACGACTGATTAGCGACAAACGTAGTCACAATCTCGGCCCGCTTCGCTGCACGAAATAAAATTTCCTTAATGACTTTTGGACAAGCGTCCGCATCAACCCATATATTCATCAAACTCAAACTAACGCCAGCGACGTGGACCGCGTTTTTGCCGTTGTTGTGTGCGAGTTTCGCTTTCTGTGTTTAATTCTTTCACCGTTTCTTGCAACACCTGCTTCGGATCGCTGCCTTCTTTTTCTGCTTTCAAAAAACGCTCGATGACTTCATTCATTTGGGTTTCACGTTCTTTATCCACGCCATCGGCTTTCGCCACCGAGTCACCTACCAATTTATCCGGCTCATCAGTCTCGGTTTCCAATTTACGAAACTCTTTTTTGGTTTCAACAAGCGCGCGCACGGCTTCTAATTGTGATTGCTTAAATTGGAAATCATGACTTTTAAGCTGCATGCGTCCGCCAAAATAAAATGTGATAATGACACTCAACAAGCCCCAATATCCATTCGGGATAGAACTAAGCGCTAAAGTAATTTGCGCAAAATGGGTTGGATTAATGTATGCAAGTATAAAAATGAAAACAACAATCGAAACAATAAATGGCCGCACTAAACGATTAAATCCATCGGCGAAGGAGTCGATCCAATTACGATTTTCTTTTTGGTTAAATTCCGCTTGATAGGCGCGAAGCAAAGCCATTTGTTCATCGGCGGAGCGCTGCGCATCTTTTTCTTTATTTGAGGTAAACACGCCGGCCACTGTTTCCACTGCGGCGGTACCGGCTTTGATGGCGCTGGTTACAGGATTAATATCAATTCCCATTTTCGCATCTCCCTATGCAACATTAGGCAAGAATTTTCTTGCACGATTGGTCCAACCCTTAAGAAAAGCAATTTGGCTACTGTCATTGGTTACAATATTTATGTAAAACATTTGCCGTTCTTCAACCAAAGCCACTAACATCCATTCACCAAGACGTTCATAACATGCTTCGGCTACCATTTTAGTTTTGGGCCCCATAAGACCGTCGGCGACAATCGGCCCTAAACCGGCGTCATTACATACTTCTTGCACAAATTTTATTGCTCGTCGTGGCCCGTGATTCACCGCGCAGTCAAAAACAAAGGGCTGTATCGCGGTAGGAAGTTTGTCGATTCTAGGTGCACGATAATATTTTAATTCGTAAATATCCCGTGCGGTTTCGATATCCATAGCTTTGACTTCTTCCGCTGTCACCGCCCGCCCTAAAAATCGCGATAAGGTGGCTTGAGTGATCCCATAATTTGTCGGGCCGCCACGATCAAAAGGATGGTTCACATAACCACCTTCAACTTGCAGAACATCATCAATCAGTTTATCTACTTCAACCGTCATTGTCCTAACCTCGCTCATCCGCAATCAACCCGGAGGTGATCTGTATGGTTTGAAAATGTAGTGGCAAATATGGAAGTCTAAGAAATTAATGCAGCCACTCCCTGGAAACTAAAATCATAGTTGCATTCAATAGTCTGCTAGGCGGGTTTATTGATACAGAATTTTTTCACAGCACCTCATGGTAAAGACTACTGCAAGCAACAAAACCTACAAATACCACGGATGTACTAATTTATCAAGAAAACAAAAGCTTAAAAACCTTACCTGGCTTTGTATAGCATCCAAACATTCGTTATTATATGAATATTTCTGCGGTTTAGCCGCACTATTTTTGGCATTTTTTTTGCCGTAAGACTTTTTCAGTTAAGTAATCTGAGTTAGAATTCAGCCCCATGAATACATTAGAAGCATTGATCCACAATAATCGTCAATGGGCCAAATCCATTGAGGAAAACCACCCTGGTTTTTTTAATAAACTGGTGCAACAACAAAATCCCGATTATTTATGGATCGGTTGCTCCGATAGCCGAGTACCCGCCAATGAAATTGTCGGATTGTTGCCCGGTGAACTATTTGTTCACCGTAATGTGGCAAATGTGGTAGTCAATACGGACTTAAACTGCTTGTCGGTTTTACAATATGCGGTTGAAGTTTTGCAAGTAGAACATATTATCGTCTGCGGCCACTATGGCTGTGGTGGCGTCAAATCCGCCTTATCTAATCAAAAAAATGGCCTTATTGATAATTGGCTACGCAATATTAAAGACGTTTACAATCAATACGAAGTGCAATTCAAGGCCATCAAAGACGAGCAACAACGAATTGACTTATTATGTGAACTCAATGTCATGGAACAAGTCGCTAATGTTTGTCACACGACAATAGTGCAGGATGCTTGGGATCGTGGCCAAAATTTGGATGTGCATGGTTGGATATATAGCATTCAAAATGGTTTGATCAAAGACTTAGATGTTAGCGTAAACAACAAAGACGGTTTACCTGCGATTTATCGTACCGCACAAAGCCATTCAGATAACTAAATAATGCCAATCAAGTTCCGAGACCGTGCAGCTGTCGCACAGAGGTTTCTTATTTCAATTAAATTTAGGAAACTCATTGCCCTGCTTTAAAAAATAACTGACTAATTTACCAGTGCTTGGATCAAAGCTGGTATTTTGCGAACCTGACCATTGTAAGTTCTGCTCAGCCTGCGTCAATAACAATCCAGGATCGGCATCCACGGCAGCACTCGCTGTTAATTTACATAAGGTTGTTGCACATTCAATACTTTCAACGGCTACAGAATTGATTTCAGAAAAAGCCTTTTCAATGGTTGCTACACTTTCTTCACTCCATTGCGGGTCAATCGCTTCTGTTAAATATGCCTGCTCCAATAACGCATTATATTCTGCTTGGGAAATTGCTTGAACTTGTGACGATTGTTGCTGTGATGTTTGTTGCACGTCTGATATATCGCTATGCTGCATCAGCTTAACTAAATACGCCAGTTGCCCTTCCAGTGATTTCATTTGGTTGCGCAATTGCTCAATTGTAACCGATTGCTCATCAATTCTTGTTTGAACTTGCGCATTAATTTCCTCGCTTAAGTCAACTTGCACTTGGTTTGCTACTTCACGACTACTGCTTAGTGCTACTTCAGATTGATTTATTTGAAAGTTAAACTGTATAACAAGTACAAATACGATCGCTATCGCAGTCATTAATACTATTGGTTTTAACTTGGTCATTCTAGCTATCCTCTTGACCGAGGTAATCGTAACTCGATCACCTCGGCTCACGGCTAATTACTGATTAATCCGATAGTCAACAATACCACTTGCACCTAAGCTTGGATCACGTGGCGGAATTGAACAGGTTACATAATATTGGGCGATTTGATCATATGAAGCCTGACGCACCCATGAAAAGTTCAACGTGCGAATATGCGTTCCTGCATCAGGATCAGTGGTCGCATCGGAGCGCGTTTGCGAGTGCCAACCACCATGCTCATCAATTGCCAATGCAGTCAGGCTACAAGAAACCCGTCGCAGTGGCGTTCTATCCATTACCCGTACCCACGCACTTTCAATAGCTGCAGTAAGCGCCCAATCGCTAAATTCGTCTTTCGGAACAGGGCAAGTAACATAGGCCCAACGCGTCGTTGAATTATTCAATAAACGTCCTGCGGACTTGATCAACTCATCCGAATAACTCGATGTCGCTGAACATTCTGCACCACCATGATTAACGGGATAAGCTGCGAGCTGCAAGCTAAGTAAAGAACTGAATAAGGCAAGTGTGAATATAATTTTTGATTTCATTGCATTTTCCTTTTTTGGGACGTTAGAAGTTACAATGAAATAGTAGATAAACAGTAATTTTTTATAAGCGAGTTAATTCTATAGAATTAAGGCAATATTCCTCATTCTTATCGATTGACGATTACACACTAGAACTAAAGTTTTACTTTATGTTTTATCTAGAAAAATTATTCACAAGCATAACAAAATGCGCTTAAAGAAAATCTTCGATGACATACTCTTGTAGGTCGTCCATATTAATATCCAACTCATTATGAACTCGATCTTTAATGGAGATTCCGGCATCAACAACGCTTTTTGTATCTGCTGAAACCAAGGGATGCCATTCGGGCAGGTTTTGATTGTCTGCGACCAAGCGATAGGCACAGGTGCTTGGCAGCCAATGAAATTGTGCTACATGCTCGGGCTGCAATACTACACAATGAGGCACGAGCTGATTGCGTGTGAGATATTGGGTACACTGAATTTTTTCAAAATCCAAATATTGACAAGCGACATTGGTGTAATACACGCGCCCATCATCTTCATCTTCTAGTTTATGCAAACAACAACGACCACAACCATCACATAAGGATTCCCATTCTTCACGCGACATGTCTTCAAGTTTTTTTTCCAACCAAAAGGCTTTAGCGGCCACGGGTTACAATTCCTTCTTCAAGTGATACGACAGTTACGGTTGTTTCTGGTTGTAAAGTAATATGTTCAATTTCATATTGTTCATGTAATAGTTGCTGAGTTTCACGCAAAATTGCCGGCCATTGCTGCAAACCATCCATCATTATATGCGCCGATAAAGCAATTTTTCCTGAAGCCAAGGTCCACACATGCAAATCATGCACGGAACGCACATTATCAACATTCGCCATGGCCATGCCAATGTCTTCAAGATTCAAATGTGAAGGCACACCTTCCATGACAATGTTTAATGCCTCACGTAATAAACGCAATGTGGAACCCAGTATCAATATACATATTAGCACTGACAAAATGGGATCAACCATTTGCCAGCCAAAAAAGTGAATCAATAAGCCTGAGAGTAAAGCCGCAACCGATCCGAGCAAATCCCCCATGACGTGTAATAATGCACCCCGAGTGTTCAAATCATCTTCGCCACGCATAAGAATATAAGCCGCGAAAATATTCACGACCATACCAATTCCAGCAACGATCATTACTGTCATGCCTTGCACTTGGTGTGGATTATTCAAGCGTTCTATCGCATGAAAAACTATAGCGCCAACAATGATCAGCATAAAAACGCCATTAAACATGGCGGCCACCACTTCAGCGCGCATCAGGCCATACGAGTGCGTAACCGAGGGTGGTTTTTTCGCTAACCAAGCAGCGAATAAAGCCAATCCTAAGGCAAAAGTGTCGGAAAACATATGACTGGCATCACCCAGCAAAGCGAGTGAATCGGCCCACAAACCACCCGCCACCTCAACAAAGGCAAATAACAAGGTCAAGACTAACGCAAATAACAAGGCTTTATTGCTGCCCCCATGATGATGGTGTCCATGACTATGATGATGTGTGTGTTGCTGCATAAATGTTATTATCACTTATTCCAGAAATAGAAGAAACCTGCAAACTAAACGCCAAATTTTTACAGTTTAAACCCATGACCCACACGCAGGTCAACATAGGAGTATTCGAATGGAAATACTTTTCGCCATTATTACTGTCATCGCTGTCATTGGTTTTGCCTATCGAACGCACTCACAATACAGCCGAAATTTTTATGCGGCTTGTCTAACTGTGATTGCCTTGTTTTATGTTTTTTTTGCATTGTTTGCTGACCAAACTAAAGCATTTTTATGGGAAACACTTTTTGCTTTTTGCTTTATCTTGATTGCTTTATTAGGAAAAAGAATATCAGGCTATTTGGTAGCAATGGGCATCATCACTCATGGAGTGTTTGATATTTTTCATGACCAAATTATTGTTAACTCGGGCATGCCCCAATGGTGGCCGCTTTATTGTGGTATCGTTGATATTGCACTTGGCATTTGGATACTCATTCTTTCACATTTTGCAAACAAACAACAAATGCAAACACGCGCTTCATAATAACTTGAAAATCAAGGTCGCGGCAGATGAGCAGATGCAACCATACAGCCATCAAGATTAAAAAACATAATCCATCTTAAGTCGAAGGCGAACATCTTGGAATTTAGAATCAAATCCAGGCATAAGCTTAAAATAGATCTCATCATCCACTTCTTTATTGTTAAAAACATATTTACTGCAAAAAACCCAACAATTGAGTGCCGTGAAATTAATCAAAACAATATCCCATTGTGGAGCAGTCTGTGTCTTCTGGGATAAATTATACCCAGCAATTGCAGAAAGCATCATTAGGGAAAATAAGTCCGAGGTAAACTTTCGCTCAGAAGAAAAATCAGTAATATCATTTACCGCAACACCAAGCATAACCATAGCAAAAAGCGAGGGGTCTTTTGCTGACCATAAAGACACACCCGCCAATAATGTTTCAGATAAAACAAACAAACCTACCTTGGCATATGGGCTAGGGTACTGATCCTGCGTGATGACATCGTCTTCATAAACATCTGATTGACAGTCTGCGCTCAAATCACATTTCTTCATAATTGCTTGAGCATTTAGGGGTACTAGCAGTAAAAGAACTAGCAACAAATTACTATATTGTTGATAACGAATAATATGCAAAAGATTCTTAAAAGATCTATATTGAAATAGCAATGAAAAAACAAAACTAGAGAGATGACTCCACCTCCAAAAAAAAGCTGAGGTGGAGTATCTGGTAGGTTTATGCCTTTTGTTCTTTAGCATATTCCTCTTCAAAATGCTTAACTCCATCAAGAATGGATTGCGCAGCTGCTGCTGCATTTTCCCAGCCTTCAACTTTCACCCATTTATTTTTTTCCAAATCTTTATAGTGTTCAAAGAAATGTGAAATTTGATTGAGCAATAAATCAGGCATGTCTTCCAAATCTTTCATCGGTCGGAAAGACACACAAAGTTTATCAATGGGCACCGCAAGAATTTTTGTATCTTTGCCCGACTCGTCGGTCATGTTTAACATGCCCACCGGGCGGCAACGAATCACTGAACCGCTAATTAACGGATGTGGAGTCACAACTAATACGTCGACCGGGTCACCATCTTCGGACAATGTATTGGGTACATAACCATAGTTGCATGGATAATACATGGCAGTGTTCATAAAACGGTCAACAAACATAGCACCCGTTTCTTTATCTACTTCATATTTGACAGGGACGCTATGAGCGGGAATCTCGATAATAACGTTCACATCATTCGGTACATCATAACCGGAAGTCACGCGTTCTAAATTCATAATTTTACCTTATTGGTTTGGCCTGGAAAAAACCGCGAATTTTACGCAAGACCCAGTCAAAATGCCAGTTTTAGGCTAAATAATCGTTAAAAAGAACAATTTCAACATAAAATCTTCTAATACTCGCCTATACTATTTTGCGATACCATTAAGCAATTCAAGCAGTAAGCAGTCTTGCAGTATCCAGGAAGTAAGTATTTACCTACCCAAGTAATTTCTGAAAGGGAGATTTAGCATGACGAACACCATGATACCACCGGCACTAGGCGTTTTCGGACTGGTCATCGCCTTTATAATCTACGCCATGGTCAAACGTTATCCAACAGGAGAAGGAAAAGTAAAAGAAATTGGTGATGCCATTCATTTGGGAGCCATGGTATTCATTCGGCGTGAATACACCATGCTCGCTCTGTTCTCTGCAGTACTTGTCGTTTTTCTCTACATTTCTCTAGGCCAAAACACTGCAATTGCATTCATTGTTGGTGCATTCGCTTCTGCAAGCGCCGGTTATATCGGCATGTATACTGCCACAGCGGCTAACATGCGCACTACGACTGCGGCTCATGAGAAAGGTGCAGCTGCAGCATTATCTGTCGCCTTTTTTGGTGGTTCGATTATGGGCCTAACGGTTGCAGCCGTGGGTTTACTTGGCTTAGGTATGTTGTATCTAGTATTTGGTGGCGATCCTCATACGGCACATGTTATTCACGGCTTCGGCATGGGCGCATCCACCGTGGCTTTATTCTCTCGTGTCGGTGGCGGCATTTACACCAAATCCGCCGATGTGGGCGCTGACTTGGTCGGCAAAATCGAAGCAGGTATTCCCGAAGACGACCCACGCAATCCAGGCGTTATTGCTGATAACGTCGGTGATAACGTGGGTGATGTCGCTGGCATGGGTTCCGATATTTTTGAATCGTATTGCGGATCAATTATCGCCTCTATTGCCATCGCCTCCACGATGGCCGCAGCCACAGTAAGCCAGCTAGGTGGGCGTGAAAACTTAATGTTTTTACCGCTTGCACTGGCATCTGCTGGTATTCTCTGCTCCATCGCAGGCATTATCTTAGTCAAAATCTTTTCCGGCAAAGCACCCGAAGTCGCCTTACGCATAGGCACTATGGGCGCAGCTATTATTTTCATTGCGGCATCGTATTTTGTAATTACCATGACTGGAATTAACGCCAAAGTCTGGGGTGCGGTTGTTGTTGGCGCCGCTGGTGGAATTATTATTGGTTTAGTTACCGAATATTACACCGCAGGTAGTCCCGTAAAACATATTGCCAAATCTGGTGAAACCGGTCCTGCTACGGTCATGATCGCAGGGCTCGCTGTCGGCATGCAATCGGTCGCGATTCCATTATTCACTATCGCCGCCATTATCTTAATTTCTACAAACTTGGTCGGTCTTTACGGCGTCGGCATTGCAGCTGTTGGCATGTTAGCCACGGTAGGTATTACCATGGCCATTGATGCTTATGGCCCGGTGGCTGATAACGCCGGTGGTATCGCGGAAATGGCCGGATTGGGCAAAGATACTCGTGATATTACTGACTCTCTAGATGAGTTAGGCAATACTACGGCAGCGATTGGCAAAGGTTTTGCCATCGGTGCGGCGGCATTAGCTGCGCTAGCCATTATGGCAGCCTTTGTTGAGACAGTTTCGGCTAATAAAGATCATTTTAATTTAGAACTCACCAACCCTGTTGTGCTGGCCGGCATGTTTATTGGCGGAATTTTCCCGATGCTGGTGTCGGCATTAACCATGACTGCGGTTGGCGATGCAGCGTTTGAAATGATTAAAGAAATTCGCCGCCAATTTAAAGAAATTCCTGGCTTACTTGAAGGTACAGGCAAACCGGACACGGCACGTTGCGTAGATATTGCGACAACGGCTGCGTTGAAAAAAATGATTTTGCCCGGCGCACTTGCGGTTGCAGCACCACCCGTGGTTGGATTCACCTTGGGCGCAGAAGCCTTAGGCGGCATGTTAGGCGGAGCCTTAGTCGCTGGTGTGTTAATGGCGCTAATGATGGCCAATGCCGGTGGCGCTTGGGACAATGCAAAAAAATATGTCGAAAAAGGTAATCTCGGCGGTAAGGGCAGCGATGTTCATAAAGCCTGCGTGGTTGGCGACACTGTTGGTGATCCTTTTAAAGACACATCAGGTCCTTCCATGAATATTTTAATCAACGTTATGGCAATCGTAAGCTTGGTGATTGCGCCCTTATTGTAGGTCTGTTGCAGTAAAAGCATAGGCAGGGGTGAAACATCACCCCTGTTGCCTTAAACAAATTCACTTGATTTTCCACAATCATCACACAAGTTTCGAGCGATAAGAACGACACCAGAATTCGTGTGCAATAAATGTCTTGATTCTTCATCGCCACATGCCTCTGAAAAACCGGTTAAAAAAATGAACAACCCAAGCTTTCAGATGATCATTGATGCTATGAACATAAAATTCAATAAATCACTCCGCCAAGTGCTAGCTTCATTCATAAAGCAGCTAATGTCACGGGACACTGATACCTTGTTTTTTCACTTATATCTCTAACGCAACCATTCCGGTGCTTCTTCCTCAACCAGCACCGATAGGGTTCGCCACTGTACATTGACATCGGTAAAAACGCCGGCATCATCACCTTTCCTATCCCCTCGAACCGTGAATCGAGTAACGACTTCACCTGAGGGTCGGTTATAGGTTTTTGGGTTTTGGTGATCGTCAATATTGGCCGTTTGTTTGGAGCTCGCTTTTGGATTGACATCCACTATCTTCCAGCCTTTATCGGGGGTAAAAATCGTACCCCAATTGCTCCAACCCGAGGCAGTGGTCCAGTCTGAACGTTCTTCTTTGGCTTTCATATACACTCGGCTTTTCACACTCGTGTCTGAAATATCAAGCACCCCACGCACATCCACACTCATATGTTTTCCAGTGCCCGTATGGAAATCAGCATCACCCGCTGTATTCGGTGGCATGTAATAAGTAGTGCTAGCCGGAATATCAAACCTACGCTGTCTAGGTTGCCAGGAACCAATAACGATCTCAGGCATACCTTTGGCGCTACTTCCCCAAAAACTAACAATTTTGGCGATGTCTTTTTCATAAAGTTCTTTTGCCAAATCTGCCACGTTCAAGGTAATTTGATAATGGGTGGTACGGCCAATTCGAGTTTCGTGTATGGGATAATAATTGCCATCGGTGGTTTGCAGATAAAAATGAATAAGCCTGGCTTTTTCATCAATTGATTTAATAGTCGTTAACTTGGGGTCCACACGTGTTTTTCGCAAAGGTATACTCGCCAAGGCAATATCTTTTTTTAATAACGTTGCATTGCCAGGTCCGCTAACGCTTGCGGCTTCGTGATCCAGATCATACCCATAAAGCGTAATCGTTTCCCAACGCTCAGGTTTAACCCGTAACGCGATTGAATCAGGTACAACCTGGCAGAACGCTGGCGGCAATGGCCTTACCGATTTGCCTAATAGTTTTGCTTTTAAATTCTGTAAATTACCGATGGCACGAGCACCAAGAAAATCGAAATTGCAACGCAACTCGGCACCGGATAATGCGACACTGCGACTTACAAGATTTTGCGCATCAATGCGAATAGTTTCGGAAATCTCACTAGGAAGATTGGTTGCCACTTCCTGAAGCACGTTTCGCCAACGCGTGGAATCGGCCCCTATATCAGCAATACCGTTGTCAATAATGCGGGTAGCGTTTTCAACGCTATTGCCAATTTTATCCAAACCACCCCCAATGCCTTTAATGCCATCAATCAACCCGCAAGCACTAAGCAACAACATAATTAATAGTAAACTTCCAAAGTATTTGTTTTTCATGGAATGCCTCCCTGGCACAATTATTAATAAAAATCATCGATTTAGCATTTCACATGTATACATTATCAAGCGAGCGTAATAGCGACAATAACTCACACGCACTAACACATAAGTTGGGGCATAAACGAAGGTTTGGGGGGGGGCCATTAATACTTATTAATCATCGGGACAGTTCTTGGATACGTGACTCATTTTTAGAACTACAACTCTTGTCTTTTTTAGACAAAAACTAAAACCACTTTGCAAATAACGAAAATTTTTTCACGACACTATTTCTTTTTTGTCACTCTTTAGCTACACTAATATTCAGTAATAAAAATAACGGATAACCAAATAACAAAACGGAGTTTCTATGAGCGAAAATAATACTGACACATCCAAACGTGACTTTTTAAAGAAATCGATTTATATAGCCCCAGCAATCGTTACTTTGAATGTATTGGCTAGTACTGCGGCAATTGGCTCAACCTTGACGGAAATGCCATACCCCATCCGTCCAATAAGACCGATTAAACCAATCCGGCCAATTAGACCCATTCGCCCCATTGTACGCCCCATCATACGTCCTAGACCTCGTCCTTAGGTGATGGCTTCAGGCTGCATAAGCGATAGAAGTATTTAACTTACAAGTCACTTGTGAAAAAAAGCAAAGAGCTATAGCTGTTTTGTAGCTCTTTGATTGCCATGAATAATTACTTGAAATATCCATCTGAAGTTGCACCGTACCGAGCAAACCATTCATTTTGCACCAATATCAATTGATCAACCACGTTGATCTATGGAACGACTGTAAAAATTTGATTAAGCTTCTCGTCAACAAACATAAAAACGACGAGTAATTAAATGGTCACACAAACTATTCGGCAAATTATCCATGAGGCCAAGCCCAGTCGCATGACATACTGACGCAACACTTACAACAAATCCTTGTACGATCAAGCACAATTCTTTACCCCCCCCTTACAACAAGCTGTGGATTTGGTTTCGACCTATATTAATCAAATACTCATTGTGCTGGACCGAGCACAACAACACCCGCATGGTGCCGGTGAATCAGAAACGATAGCACCACTCATACAAATAGCGGCTAATTATTTTATCGAACCTATGGACTATATTCCTGACCGTATAGGCATCTATGGCTTACTTGATGACGCCTACTTGTGTTTACGTATGTTAGAAGCCATTGATCATGTTTACGTACGGCAGTGCGGATCTCATTTATTGCCGATGAACCTAGCCCCCATGAATCAATCTATTTCTTTCTTTTTCGGTTCAACTTTACGTACCCAGCTCGACACAGAAATCAAACATGCCGTCGAACAACGCGCCTTTGAAGAACAATCAATGCAATCCTTAGCACAAAAGCAATATAACACTCGGAATACTAGCAACGCTACCAGCGCTAGTGGATGGTTCGAAGACAAATTGGATCGTTTTTTGTTTGATTACGGAATGGTTAATTAACATGTCTTTACTGATAGACAGTGTTGGGTATTGATGCCTGGCCAAGCAATGTAAAATTCCTGTTGCCAGCTTTAAAAAGGAAAGCAATAATAGCTTGACCGTTAATAGTTAGACCAACAACATGATGTTCAAACGAATTGCATTAATAGTTTTTTTCCATCCTCTACTGGGCTGGGCTGATGAAGCTTTTTCTGAACAAAACAAAGTTGGCTATTACCAGGTACAACAGGCCTATCTCAACACCAACCACTGCAATGTCACAGGCAACGCGGTTAGTTATGCCAGTAAATTCTTAAGAATATCGCCCAGCAACAAAATACCCACACAGTTAGTCGTTTCCACTTGTGATGGCGACGATTTAGACTTTTTAAATTGTGGCGGCGGTCGGCGTAGCACCCACTTAAATCAGGAAACTAAAAATAGCATCGAAGGCTACTACTTTCGCGCAACTTCCAGTGTTTCAAAAAAAGGAACACCTCAATGCTTATTCACTGCATTACGACGCCGAGTCCGTTTTGGCAAAGCTGAAACGCTACAGTATGAGCGCACCGATTGGTCTATTCTGATCAGCGACTATAAATACGAATGCACTCGCGAAAACGCCCAAATTTTTTATGAATCACAGTCTTTGGATTGCTCGACCCATATTGTGATTGATGCCATCAAAGTGAAGGAACTTGAGCGGTAGAAATTAATAAGGAATATCAATGAAAGTTTATGGCGATATACAATCCGGCAATTGTTACAAAATAAAATTACTCATGTCATTCTTGAATATTCAGCACGAATGGATAGCAATGGATATTTTACAGGGTGACACTGAAAAAGTTAGTTTCTTAGTGAAAAACCCCAATGGAAAAATTCCCTTACTTGAACTTGACGATGGCACATGCTTAAGCGAGTCCAATGCTATTTTAAATTATTTAGCACATAACACTATATTTAGCAGTTCAAATGCTTTTGAACATTCACAAATTCTCCAATGGCAATTCTTCGAACAATACAGTCACGAACCTTATATTGCTGTGGCACGTTTTATTGAAAAATATTTAGGGCTTCCCGCAGACCGGCACGAGGAATATCTAGCCAAACAAAGTGGTGGCCATAAGGCCTTAACTGTCATGGAACAACATTTATCTAGCAATCAATTTTTTGTCGGCGAACGACTCACAATTGCGGACATCAGCTTATATGCATACACCCATGTGGCTGGAGAAGGAGGATTTGATTTATCCCAATACCCGGCAACCAATCGTTGGTTGGATCGAATTGCATCTACACCCGCTTATGTTTCAATGAATGCAATGACAATTTAGCTAGCTCCACGCAATAAAATGACAACGCTAATGTTCTTTTATAGCTTGTTGTTAAACTTTTGAAAGCCAAAAAACAGCTACACAAGGCTCTCGATATTAGTACGCAAATTTGAATGCATATTTGAGAAAAGTGGAATTTTTAATATAAGGCGCAAAACAAACAAGTCAGGCGCATGCATCCTGTCCACAGCGCGAGGGGCTGCCTGGAAGAAGTGGTGTTGCGAAATACTCAGGAAACAGAGGTTCTATGAAACACCCAACATCAACTTAGCGACCATGTTAAATAATATCAAAATTGCTGACTATGTTGACCAAGCTTCGCATTCTATAATTATTTTTCCAATTTACAGTAACTTAGCCCAATCTTACTTTGTGTAACTTGAGGTTAGCCCAGCGTAAACACGCTCGACTTGTTGGTGACGATTGATTCAAATTACTATAAAATGTGTCCGCCTTCATCGCATGTAGTAATAACAATAGCTGAAAACAATGCAAGAAAAGAATAAAGGTTTGCTCGGGAAATTGTCATTCCCCAACTCCCAAGTAGTTGCAGATCAACAACATCACGCCAAAATCAACGCTGAACAAATTCGCACGCTTTATCAGCAAGCACTGTCCGGCGGAATCGCTCATGTCGTCGTCGTCATTGGTGTAGCCATATTTTTTTGGGGCCATTCCAATCGAATTCAGTTTTACACACTGATTGGCGGCCTGTTAATTACGGCTTTTGCACTCTATGTTTTAGCGCGCCAATTTAAAAAGTGCAAACCCGATGACAGTGAGCTACCTAAGTGGGGACAATATTATTTTGTTTTAAATTTACTATCAGCGCTTTTCTGGGGCGCCAGTTTTTTCTTGTTTTTTGACACCAGCCAACCACTGCTTATTTATTTCAGTATTTTTTTAGTTACCGTAATGAACTTGTCGTCAATTTCCGTGTTGGGCACCCACCTACCCTGTTATTACAGCTTAACTATTTGCGTAAGTGCCGCGCTAAGCCTACGTTTAATTGGCACAGCCGATAGTTTTTATATTTTGCTGGGCTTTCTTGTGCCAATGCAGTGGTTAATCAGCCAAAGTTATGCGCGCAATATGAATCGCACCTGGGCTGAAACCTTTAGTTTACGTTTTCAAAACACTCAATTGGTTAATCGTTTACAACAAGAAATTGAAAATGCCGACCAGGCTCGTAAAGAAGCTGAACTGGCAAATATCGCCAAGTCAAAATTTTTAGCCGCGGCGAGTCATGACTTACGTCAACCTTTGCACGCACTTGGATTATTCACCGCTGCTTTGGATAGTCGCATTAAAGATGAAGAAACTCGCCCACTAGTCGCCAATATAAAAAATGCATCACAAGCCTTAGAAGGATTGTTTAACGCGCTTTTAGATATCTCAAAATTAGATGCGGGCGTAATCAAACCCAATCCAGCCAATTTTGCATTAGTTAATATGCTGGCACGTTTTGACAAGGAGTTTGATTCCGAAGCAATCCAACAAAAGCTTGATTGGTCATGGCAGTCTGAGCATTTTTTCTGTCATTCAGATCCCATTCTGGTCGAACTCATTCTTCGAAACCTAATCGGCAACGCATTTCGTTATACCAAAAGCGGAAAAGTATGGGTTAAAGCCCGTGAAGTTAACGAACAAATAGAAATTGAAGTTGGCGACACCGGCCCAGGTATCCCGGCAGATAAACAAAAAGAAATTTTTGAAGAGTTTCGTCAATTACAGAACCCAGAGCGTGATCGTTCAAAAGGTTTGGGGCTTGGGCTTGCAATAGTCGATCGCCTTTGTCATTTGCTTGATATCGAACTGAAGCTCGAGTCGGAACTTGGACACGGTACCCTAATTCGTTTTAAATTAAACAAAGGGGTTGAAGTCAAAACCAATAGTATTGAGACTAAACAAACCATCAAACACTCGCCTGCACGCCAACACATTATTTTGGTCATTGATGATGAAAAAAATATTCTCGAAAGCACACGCGCTTTACTTGAGCAATGGAACTATCATGTCGTTATCGCTGATAGTGCCGAAGCCGCATTCGAGACACTCAGTAACCAAGCGCTGCGCCCGAATGCCGTGATCGTGGATTACCGATTGCGTGATAATAAAACCGGCTTAGATGCCTTGAGTTTTTTGTTTGATGAAATGGATTTAGACGTACCTGCATTAATCGTGACCGGTGAATCGAATTCGACTACTCTCAAACATGTCAAGTCTTCGGAATTTCCGGTGGCACACAAACCGGTTACCCCTCATCAATTACGCGAGTTTCTCGACACGGTCACATAAACTCTAAGCTTGATCAAATCGATTTAAGCCTGCTGCAACATTTCTATAAATGCGTTTGCGACCGGATGATTCAAATGCATACGATGTCGCACAATCCATAAGGTTCGCCGGGTGTAGAGGTCTTTAATGGGCAACGTGACGAGTTGACCATTATCAATTTCAGATGCGACAGCGAACAATGGTAAAAAGCTTACATGGCGTCCACTGTGCAAAATATCAATTATTGCGGCCGTTGAACCGACCTCCATGCTAATGTTTAAATCCTGAATGCCATGTTGCTCGAGTAGTCTATCCATATGCTCTCGTAGCGCCGCATTTTTTTCACGCAAAACAAAGTTAAGATCAAATAAATCCTGCATACGAAGTTTTTTACGACGCGCTATCGGGTGTTGCGCGCCACACACCATAACAATCTCATCGGTTCGCCATTGTTGCACCAATACATCCGGGTGATCGGGAGCATTTTCCATAACCGCTAAATCGATTTGCCCAACCGCTAAACGTGGCTCGATTATCCGCCCATAAGCCAGACGACTTTCCACTCGATATTGCGGATGAGTATCGGCAAAACGCACCAACCATGCGGGCAGGAAATGCTCGCCTATCGCCATGGTGACCTCAAGACGCAAAGTGCGCTTGCCTTGGTTCAAATCGGCAAGGCTTTTTTGTAAACGCTGATGAAAATTGGTGGTGAGCACGGCAAATTGATAAATCTGCTGACCCACATCAGTCAGCTGCAAACGTCCACTGACCCGTTCCATAATCGGCGTGGCATAAAGTGTTTCAAGCGAACGTAAACGTTTGGTGACCGCCGGTTGGCCTATGTTCAATAGCTTCGCGGCTTCACTCACGCCACCACGCTCAACTACTGCTTGTAAGGTTGCCAAGGATTTTAGGTCAGGGAGCTTATTATATTCCATATAGGAATATTAGCGTAAACATTTTCAATTACAAACAGTCTTCAATTCGAGCATAATTTGCCGATATTTCAACAGCAAGGCGATTATTGTTTTAAATTGGCCGAATCATACAGCCTATCATCAGGCGTCATATATTCCAATTTAGCATAATTAAAATTGCCCAAAGCTCAGTAACTTAGCGAGGAAAGCCATGAGTGAAAATAAAACCAGTGTGTTGTCAGTCCTTATTCTCGGCGTATTAAGTATCGCCCTCTACATCAGCTTATACGTTTTTAATGATGAAATTCTGGCAATTGCGACGCAAGTGCAAGCCGGTGACAAAGCCTTATTTTTGGTGCCAATCGCTATCGCCTTTGTTTTTTCATATATCCATGGCGCCTTTACTGGCAGGTTTTGGGACGTATTAGGCTTTAAAGCCGCCGTCAAAAAATAAAGTGAGAGAGATTAATGGAAGTTATTAATTTTATCGATTTAACCTGGACTAACGTAATCTCCTTATTCCTGGTTGGAATCGTAGGCGGCATGGTGAGCGGCTTTATTGGCTCTGGTGGCGCATTTGTTTTAACGCCTGCCATGATGAGTTTTGGTGTACCTGGCATCGTCGCCGTTGCGAGCAATATGGCGCACAAGTTTCCCAAAGCATTGGTGGCCTCGATCAAACGCCACAAGTATGGTCAAGTCGATGTGAAGCTCGGCATTGTTATGGGTATTTTTGCCGAAATTGGCGTTTTAGTGGGTAAAAACTTTATGACCGATATTCGCGATGCCTTTGGCAATGTCGGCACCGATTTATATGTCTCAGCAGTGTTTGTCGTTGTACTCGCCATTGTTGGCGTATTTGTGTTGCGTGATGCTTATCGCGGCATGAAACATCATGACCCAGACAAGGAACATGAAGCCGGACGTTTAGCCAAATGGGTTCAATCGATTCATATTCCGGGCACCATGATGTATTTCCCATCACTCAAAGCAAAAGTATCAATTTTATTTGTTGCGCCCTTAGGCTTTGCCACAGGCATGCTTGCAGCAACAATAGCGGTCGGTGGTTTCATCGGTGTACCCGCGATGATTTACGTTCTAGGTGCGCCTGCGATTATGGCAACTGCAACCGAATTAGTTGTTGCTTTTATCATGGGCATGGGTGGCTCAATGTTATATGCATGGGATGGATTTGTTGATATTCGACTCGCCATGATTATTCTAGCTGGATCACTATTTGGCGTGCAAGTCGGCGCAATCGGCACTACCTATGTTAAAGAGCATACGGTAAAACTTGTCATGGGTATGATCATGATTATCGTTTTGTTGAGCCGCTTAATAAAATTACCCGTGTATCTAGATCAAATGCATTGGATTGCACCTTTATCTAGCAATACTACCTATATACTCGATACCGCAAGTTTTGTTACCTTGATCTTGGCCTTAGCCGTTGGTGCAATTGTTATTGTAGGTTCCTTGTTAAAAGGTATGGCTGAACATAAAAAACGTCATGAAGTGTTTGTAGAAAAAGGCGCGACCGACTAAGTTAATCCAGTTTATTTAAAGAGAGGGCTTATGCCCTCTTTTTTTTCATACGATGTTATCACTTTAAATCAACATATGTAATTCAAAAAAACTCATGTATTATTATTGCTTCTACAGGTCGCTGTCATTACTTTTTCTATGCGAGAACATTAACAACACTTACTCATAATCTATTGCTATAGACTCAAGTATTTAACACAGGTGTTGAGGGAGCATTAAAACTCACCCTCAGACTAAATGCCCAGCATTAGCTTTTGCCCATTGTCTACACGCCTTTAACAATAATATTGAAATTCAAGAATCGTCTACGACAACCCGAGAAATATATTCCATACAACTAGGCTCAGTTTGAAAACCCGCTGCATAGGTTACCTCAAAAAAGGACGTTTGCTTCTAGCAGAGGATTTCACATTGAAATCAAAGTCTTCAAGCCTCTGGGGCACTCATTATCAAACCCTCAGCAGGAAACAATTTGGGTTTCGTTTTGAAATAATGGAGCAAAACTTTCCGGAAAAATATTGCTTCTATGTGCAAGCTGACTTAACTATACTTTAACCATTTGCTGTTAAATTAACAGCAGATATTGGCTGATCTAAATAGCCGATGCAATGGGGGGAAATATACATGAGTGTTAAGCAAGTTGTGGCAATTCTACAAAAAAGCCGTATAAATCAGGTGATTGAAGCATTAAAAGAAACCGGTGTTCCTGGCGCATCAATCAGTTCTATCAAAGGCTATGGGGAATACGTGAATACCTTTTCCAATGACGGTCTGGAAGATAAAATTAAGCTCGAAGTGGTAATTAGTGAAAAAGATGTTTATCGGGTGGTTGGCATTATTCTCGATCACGCCAGCACCGGCAGCGAAGGTGACGGCATAGTTTCCGTGCATTCCGTCGATGAGGTTTATCGTGTGCGTGATAAAAAACGAATTACCGGCACAGCAAAAGCCAGCGAAAACGCATAAGTAATTATGCGTTTTCAGTTTCGCTTGTCACAATTCCATCGGGTGCGACAAAACGTTTGGCAAAAGTAAATGCATATTCACTGGGGCCATGCGTCAGCAAATGATCCATGCGCGCCTTCGCTTCATAATCAGTTGGAAAAGGCTGAGCTTTTTCTATCCACCATAACACAGTGCTGTAACCATCAATTTTATCTGCCCACTTAGCGCCTTGTTTTAATACTTGCAAATGCTCACCTTGGTAGACATACGCATGTAAATCCTCAATGCTTTCCCAAACCGACATGTTCAATAAAATATCATCATCATAAACATCATGTTCGTCTTGATAACGCCAAACAAATCCAGCAGCATCATCGGCTAATTGATTAATGTAATCCAATTGATCAACAAAGTCTGCCATGCGCGGATCATCCAACGGTGCTAAAACTTTTACCAGATTCATTTGTGCTATGTAATATTGTTTGGACATGTTAACTCCTACTCTTCAAGCGCAGAAACTTAGAATGGGGACCGTATTATTGCCAATGTGAATTTGCTACTCACTAAATTAACAAATCCCATTCACAATGTACATGCTTGAAAGATTAAGCGTTTGCTTTTTAAACCACTTAGCCCTTAGAATGTTTGTAATTCACGACAGCGCACAACACATCATGCAAACCATCGACGACTATTTACAATTCGACCGACAACATATTTGGCATCCTTATAGTTCACTCAATTCGCAGCTACCTATCTATGCGGTTGAATCGGCTCAAGGCGTCAATATTCGTTTGCGCGATGGTCGTGAATTAATTGATGGCATGGCTTCTTGGTGGAGTGTTATCCATGGCTATAAACACCCCGAAATTGACCAAGCGCTAAAACACCAAATTGATCAGGTTTCACATGTGATGTTTGGCGGACTTACGCATCAACCAGCAATCGACTTGGCGGCTAAACTTATTGCGATTACTCACCCATCCTTGCAAGCAGTATTTTTTGCCGACTCCGGTTCGGTTGCGGTAGAAGTTGCCTTAAAAATGGCGATACAATATCAAGCGGCCATTGGCCAAAAGCAACGTCAACATTTTCTTAGTCTACGCCATGCTTATCATGGTGATACATTCGGTGCTATGTCGGTTTGCGATCCAGTCAATGGTATGCACAGTTTGTTCACTCAAGCATTAAGCCAACAGTTTTTTATCGAACAACCACAAAAACGTTTTCATGAAGTTTGTGAGACTGAAGATTTTTTGGCAATGCAACAAATGTTTGAGCAACACCATAAACAAATCGCAGGCTTAATCATGGAGCCGATTGTGCAAGGCGCAGGTGGCATGTGGTTTTATTCTGCCGACTATTTAAAACAAGCGAGAGAACTTTGTGATCATTATGGCGTTCTGCTTATTTTTGACGAAATCGCGACCGGATTTGGGCGTAGTGGGAAATTATTTGCTTATGAACACGCGAATATTGCAGCGGATATTTTGTGTTTGGGTAAAGCCTTAACTGGTGGCTATATGAGTTTAGCTGCCACGCTCTGTAATCAACAGGTGCACCAGGCAATTGATAACGGTGAGCCAGGTGTTTTTATGCACGGCCCAACCTTTATGGCTAACCCATTGGCGTGTGCCGCCGCCAATGCAAGTATTGAACTATTATTGAAGTCAGCTTGGCAAACAAACATTCAAAATATCGAGCAGCAATTAATTCAAAGTTTAACACCATTGTCTCAACTGCCGTCGGTAGCCGATGTCCGTGTACTTGGCGCAATTGCGGTTGTCGAAATGAAACAAGTGATAAACATGCAAAGCATTGTACCGCAATTTGTGCAGCTAGGCGTTTGGCTACGACCTTTTGGTAAACTCATTTATATAATGCCGCCGTATACAATCAAACAACAGGAACTCGAAAAACTGACATCAGCCATGACTCAAGTCATTAGTAATTTGTGAAAACTATTCATCTGGCTGTTTTTGGTAAAACGCTTTAGGCAAGGATTTAATATACACATCTTGTTTTGCATACGGAATTTCAATGCCATGCTGGTTAAAGCTGTTATAAATCTTTGTATTTAAAATATCCACGACTCGGCCACGCAGTTCTGGATTTTCCGCCCATCCCAATAATTCCAACTCTAGTGCCGAGGCACCAAAACGGCGAAACCGCACACGCGGCTCTGGATCGTCACAGACATAAGCCTCTTCTTTTGCAATATCCATCAAAATGGATTTCACTAGGTCCAAGTCACTACCATAAGCAACACCGATGGGAACACGCACACGAAATTTCTCGTGAGGTCCGCCTGATTCATTCACCACTCGTGTATTACCCATAATTGAATTTGGAATAGTCACTTCAACATCATCACGGGTCAAAATTCGCGTGCTGCGTATTCCTATATGAGTGACTTTTCCTCGCTCAGCATTTTCTAAAACAATATAGTCACCAATTTTATAAGGCGAGTCGGCAAGAATAAAAACACCCGCAAACAAATTAGCTAAAGTGTCTTTGGCAGCAAAACCGACTGCAATACCAATTATGCCCGCGGACGCCAACCATGCGGTCATATCGATATTCCAGGTTTCAAATAATAAATAGATAGAGAGAACTAAAACAAAAACAAACGCAATATTATTAAACAAAGGCAATGACTGTTTGCGAATCAAGGCATGATCACCCGCACGCTCACTAATAGACTTGAGGAAGACGCGCAAAACACCGGTAAAAAACATTGACCAGAGAATGATTAAAAAACTAAAGACAAAACTACGACTAATGCTTTCTGCCTTGGCGGGCAATTGCAATAACATCAGTGCAGCAAGCACTCCAATAGAAATAACTGTCCAATAAATAGGCGCTCGCATGAGCGAACTAATCGCATCATCGACCAAGCTACCCGTTTGCTTGACCAAACGTTCAATGAGTTTGCGAATAATCCAGGAAGTGATATTGGCAATCGTAAAGGTCAGCAGTAAAACTCCAACGGAACGCATATAGGGATGCTCACCAAACAAGTCGATTAAGGGCTTGAAAAACTCCAATAAGCTTTGAATATCCATATAATCTTCTGACAACTCCGGCATAGATGCGATATACTGATGTTAACCTAAAACCGACAAATTACAATCCACAGGTTTTAATTTTTATGAACCCGATCCAAGCTTGTTTCAAGCTTTCCACTTATTCATCATGAGACCCTATGATGTAATCATTGTTGGCGCAGGCGCCTCCGGTCTTATGTGTGCACTAACTGCGGCACAACGAGGGCGTCAAGTTTTAGTCCTGGATCACGCCAATAAAATTGGCAAGAAAATTCTGCTTTCGGGTGGGGGCCGCTGTAATTTCACCAATTTAGATATCGAAGCTCAAAACTATATTTCCAGCAACCCACATTTTTGCAAGTCCGCACTCAAGCGCTATACCCAATGGGATTTCATCGCTTTGCTCAACAAGCATCAAATTGCCTATCATGAACGAGATCATGGTCAACTGTTTTGCCATGAATCAGCTAAACAAATACGCGATCTTCTGGTACAGGAGTGCGAACAAGCCGGGGCTAGTATTCAAATCAACACGAGCATTGAATCCATCGAATACCAAGAAGCTGAACAACGCTATCAACTAAAAAGCAGCCAAGGCGAATTTTCGTGTACGTCTTTAGTCATCGCCAGTGGTGGCTTGTCTTTCCAAAAAATGGGCGCTAGCGGATTTGGTTATACGGTCGCCAAACAATTTAGTATTCCAGTTCAAACCACTAGCGCTGGTTTAGTACCGTTTACCTTTAGCGAACCTTTGTTATCGGTTTTTTCGCGCTTATCCGGCCAAGCGTTGCCCGTATGCATTCGTTTAGGCAAACAACAATTTTGTGAGAACCTATTATTTACTCATCGCGGCCTCAGCGGCCCGGCGATTCTACAAATCTCGAATTATTGGCAACCCGGTGATGACCTATCCATCGACTTATCACCTCATGAAGACTTATCACAATGGTTGTTACAACAAAAACAAACTCAGGGAAAAAAGCGTTTACGTAATTTATTACTTCAATTTTTTAGTAAAGCCATCACTCAAGAATTTGAACACTTATTTTGGCCTCAACTAAGTGAGCATGCTTGCATTGATATTAGTGACAAACAATTATTACAAATTGCACACACACTGCATCATTGGCAACTTAAACCGGCTGCAACCGAAGGCTATCGCACCGCAGAAGTCACCCGCGGCGGTGTTGATACTCATGCACTTTCTTCCAAAACCATGGAATGCAAACAACAACCCGGACTTTATTTTATTGGCGAAGTAGTCGACGTCACCGGCCATCTCGGTGGTTATAATTTTCAATGGGCCTGGTCTTCCGGTTTTGCGGCTGGATTAGCAGTTTAATTGTGGAGCGGGAATAACGTTGGTACACAAGTAATATAATTTGTACATAACGGCGTTTCGCAATAATAAAGTTTGCACCTTTTTGGTAAAAATGGGGGGGCTCCAGTTGTTTATAAATAGCGAGTTAAGATACTATATACTTGCATCTGGTTTGATTTGATTATGACGTTGCAGGATGTTACCCGCATTATCATAGCAAGATTGAATATTTTGATCCAGTCAGCAAGTTCCAAAGGATTTCCAACCATATACATCAAGCTCTCCTCAGTTTCTGGTGTTTTGAACAAGGCTGTGCAGTCTTTGCTGAATGAGAAATAGGGATAGTGGAAAGATCATTATTTGAAATCCGGTTCCTACATAGTCAAAAAAGTAAGCTTTGCTGCGCCACTCTTTACTAACAAGTTTTCTAGCTGTAACAAAGGCTATCAAAATGTAGGAATAGTAAGAAATATTTGATAAATAAAATGGCATTGAAAAGGTTGCTGAACCACCATCCAGAAAAAATCTATAATGCACATAAATCAGACTGCAAACCCAAAACAAAACTATATATGATTGAAACAGATGTATTACAAACGTAGCAATAGCTTTTCTTTCAAATAAAAGGCTAACAATAGACCACTGCCAACAAACTGAAAAAATATGGGCCTTCCCCAAATCGTGTGGGTCAGGGTTTCAAATCCAGTCCTCCGAGATGAAAAAATATCACCCTTTTGAAACGCTCTGGGTTACGAAATCCTTTTGCGCGGACTTTGAGTATTTTGATTTTACTATTGATGCTTTCTGCGTTGGCGTTGGTTTGATTCAAAACTATTGCATTCACAATGCCCCATAAGTTTTTCTTAATTGATCGAGCCACCGCCTTGATCGGGCCGAGACGACTTCGAATGGCCTAGTGATACCATCGTATCCATGCTTTTTGTGCCCACCCTCGACAACGGTATACCCATAAGCCCATCGCATATTGTTTGATGCTCCAGGCCCGTGCAGTTTTGGTGGCAATGGTTTTGAGTAACCTTAACGTCGCTTGGTGATCGGCGGTGAGTGTGCTTGGGCCTCTGAGCCAATGAAAGCGCGTGCGTTGCAACGGTTGGCGCCAATCCGATGATACTTTTTTTGTTTCCGATTTTCGTATGGCGTTGACCGCTTCATTGAGATCTTTAATCACATGAAACTTGTCAAAACATATTTTTGTTTTTGCATGCGGAATGGCATTGAGGGTGGCGCCGATATAGGCGGCCGACATGTCCATGCTAATGCTGTGAATAGCATCGCGTTGTAAGTGTGACAACCCTTTGTAAAAATCAAGTAAACTGTCTTTGGTGCGATTTTCCTGTACGTCTAAAACATGACCATGGTGATTCGATACGATGGTCATGGTTCGTCGGCCTTTGCGTTGACTCACTTCATCCACGGCTAAATGATGGGTGTCTTGTTGTTCACGTCGCTGCAAGCCTCGTTGAACCGCACGCTTTAAAATGCCATCAATCGCATTCCAACTGAGTCCGTAGCGACGACTCACACTGTTGATACTCGCTTCTTTTAACCAATCAATGACCTGCGATTCAAAGAGCAACGTGAAGCCTGACCCTTTCTCGGCCCAGGGTACACTGATTTGAAGTACACCGTGCTCCTCACAACGACAACGCGGTACCGCGCAATGCACATATTGACAGGTGTCTAGATGACGCCAGGTTCGTTGTCGTGTGTCGTAACGGGATGCATCGACATCACAGCGAGGGCATTGAAGTGTTTGCTCTTTGTTGTATTCAACGTACACATGCACAATGTTGTCTGGTTCATTGAGTTGTATCTGTTCTATTGACCAAGGTGGGGTCACCTTGAGAATTTTTTCGTAAAGCGTCAGTTCATCCACCACGATTGAGTCTCGAGTAATTCGTATCTCAATATCGTATCGAATCATTCACGGTTACGCTATGTTTCCACACAGATTGGGGAAGGGCCGAATATATACAGATATAATACACAGCCAAAGTTGTACCGACCGGGACAAAAATAGGTGGCTCGCATAATAAATATTGAGTGACTTTATAACGCCGCGCAATACAATCATGGTATTTGTATCGACTCTAAGTGTTTGTTTTAAAGCCTAAACGAAAGCAATGAAAATGAGTGTTATACGGTGTATAATGGCTTTTTGGAATTAGATAGCCAAAAGGCTGAGATTGCTGCTGATGGAGTGCCTGTATAATCACTGTTAAAGAATGACGAGTAGAGCATTATGAAAACCAAAGTTTTGCTACTAGGATTGCTGATATTTTTATTGCACGCGTTTCCAGTAAATGCGGAGGAAGTACATGGAGCAGAGTAGGACCCAAGAGTATCAGGGCAGATTGGTTTTGGTGCAGGAAATGCTGGTTTGACGAAAGTATTTAGTTTTACAAAAAGTTCGGAAGGGTTTGATCTTACTTTCCGGTTCACTCATGCGAGTGATAAGATTGTACTATCAAATAATATTGTAAGTGAAAAAGCAGTATTATATGGTAAAAGAATTCAATATTCGGGTGACATTGTTCTAGTTTCAATAGGCTTGGGGGTTACCAATAGCAGCTACAAAGAGTTTGCGCTATCCACAGGATCAGCAAAGTCATCCACAGGCATTGGTTTACCTATAGAGCTCAAATTTGTCAATGATCCTAGATCTAGGTTTGGTTTAAGTTTTATAGGGAACATAAACAACGCAAAAACTTTTTTTGCGATAGTTGCTGGAGTTCGGTTTGGTAAACTTTAGTACACTCTTTGAACATGCGCTTTCAGCACACCGCCGAACTGCGGCGGCAACTGAAGCATAACGTTATTAAGAAGAGCACGAAGTAGTGAATGTAGCAACCGATCCACAAATAATTAGCATAGCTTTGGAGTATTTAAAAAGGACAATGGTAGCTATCAGTATTTTAATTGCTAGTGAGTGAAGAGATGTTTATAGCATTATTTCGTACTCTAATAATACTTTCATTTTTATTGATAAGCGCCTGTTTCGACGATAACTCATCTGGACAAACTTCTAATGAGCAAGTCATCGAACCTCAGACTTTGAAACCGCAAGACTCTGATGGAGATGGCGTGGCGGATATTGAAGATGACTTTCCACAAGATGCATCCCGCGATTCAGACACAGACGGCGATGGTATTGCAGATATTGTATATATACTCGATCCTACTGGTAACCGGACCAATCAAATTGATGAAGCTCTATCTGACTCTGATGATGATGGAGATGGGGTTAGCGATGCTGATGATAGGTTTCCGCTAAACCGAGTGGAATCCGAAGACACCGATAATGATGGCGTTGGAAACAATGCTGATCTTGACGATGACAATGACGGATATAATGACCTTGTCGATGCGTTTCCTTTAGACAATCTAGAGTTCCGCGATAGCGATCTAGATGGAATTGGTAACAGATTCGATGCTGATGATGACAACGACGGCATTCTTGATGAAGACGATGATAGTTTAACGTCAATCGTTGCTAACGATAGCTATTCCCGAGTCATCGTAGATTCAACTAGAAACCAAATCTACTTTACATTCAAAGAAAAGAAAACAGTCTCTGTATTTGATAGTAGAACCTTAGTTGAGATTTCTTCAATCCGCTTTCCCGAGATGCCGGAGAGTATCGCGTTTTCTCGTGATCACAACTCTCTGTACATCGCCTTGCTCGAACATGAGCATCTTTCCTCACGTCAAATTGAAGATCAAAAAGGTTATATTGCTGAGATAGATTTGACTTCACTCGAAGTCAAAAGACGATTTCATGTCAACATTGATCCACTCAATTTAGCAATAACCACGAGTGGAAAAATTATTGTTGCCAGTGGTTCAGGGGGACGGAAAAATGTGCACGTATATTCTCTCAGTGACGGAAGTTTCGTTGACAGTTTAGAAAATCCTTTCAGTGATATGTCGCAATATACTATGGACTCGAATGGGGAAGCGTTCTACGTTTTGACGATGAACAATGTGATTAAGTATAAAATTACTGACGACAAAATTTCTTACGCAGGCTCATTATTTCAAAAAAATCACGCCAATAGCGCAGATATTTATTACTCAGCTAAGCATAACTACGTTATCACACAGGATGGAAGAGTATTTCAAACCAGCGACAATCCAAAAAAGGCTTTGGCTCTAATTATTGATCTTACTAAGGATAGTAGTGATTCAATTCTTAGTTTAACTTTTGATGATGTTAACAATCTTGTTATTGTTCAGACTGATGCCAGAATTGATTACTATCAGGCTGTCACATTTGAGCTCATCCGAAGCGAATCCCAGAGTGGATTAAGAAATATTTTTACAGATGGTGTGTCGTTATTCGGTTTTTCGGTTCATTCACAACTGAGTAGCGATCAAACCGTGCTTACCGAGCTAGCACATAGATGCCCGAGATGCGCGAGCAATACAGCACCTAAAGTTAAAGTCAATATTGAACCAACTGGTATGCTTACGCCAGAGTCTCAGGTTTCTTTCAATCTAGGTGAAAGCACTGATGAACAAGATAGTCTTTCTGAACTACTTATAAGCTGGGATATCGATGCTGATGGTACTTGGGATGTCGACTATACTTCGGACAAAACATTTACAAAACAGTATCCATACGCGGGCACAAAATATCTTCGTGTAAAAATGAAGGATTCCGATGGACTTGTAACAATAAAGCGAGTTTCCCTGGATATATCTCAAATTGAAGAGAACGATGACATCTTTAAGCTACCTTACCCCGTAACTGATCTATTAGCAGATTCGACCCGTGATCAATATTATTATACTAGCAAGGCTATGAAGCGTCTTTTCGCCGTGAATAGCCAAACTGGCTTAGTCGAAAACGAGTTTTCCTTTGAGCATCACCCGGAAAAGATTACCCTCAGTCCTGATGGCAACAAACTATATGTTTCCCTAATGGAAGATTTGCAGCACCCTCAAAATCGGCCACTAGATGAACTGCATGGTTTCATTGTGGAAATTGATTTAGAAAATTTTACTGCTTTGCGCCAATTCGTGGTGAACGTTGACCCGAAGGACATTGTTGTTTCTACCGACGGAAGACTTTTCGTAAGTAGTCATGACGCTGGAGAAGGAAGGCTAAGCGTCTACAACTTGTTAGATGGGAGTCATGCGGCACAAGCTGATATTCCTGGCTACTCTACACTTGTGTTACATCCGTCTGAAAATATACTGTACACGAACTCGATATGGGGACCACAAACCAGCGGCATGGTGCATAAATTTCACATCAACAATAGAAACTTCGTCGATGGAAGTTATATCACTATCAATGTCGATCCCTACGATGCCAATAATATCTTTATAACTCCAGATGGCGCTCAACTGTTCGACTCCAATGGCTGGAGATACACTATTGATCCAAATACGGGAGAAATATCTACAGGAACCCACTTCCAAACACATTTGAATATCAGAAATGTGAGCTACGACTTGACCAATGGGGTTATTGTTACTAGTGAGTGGTATAACGGGACCGTAGGTGTTTACAATTTGAATACTTTTGAAAAAATTGGCGATTTGTTCAAAGAAGATGGTGGCAAATTTGCACACGAATACAAGGGCTCCATACGTACAGTTTTTTCCAACAGCGAGGGTTCATTTGTAAAATCAGTACCTCATCTATGCTTGGATTGTTTGAATAACACGCCTCCAACCGTTCGGTTTACAGTTACTCCAGAAATAGGTGGAACTGTCAATACACAGTACGTCTTTGACGCTAGCTTAAGCAGCGATTTGGAAACGGCTAATGAAGACTTGAAGTATGCATGGGATTTCGATGGTGACGGACTGTTTTGGAGAGCCTCTACAACGAACAAACAAGTTCGTACGTTCGATAGTCACGGACAGAAAAAGATTTTCCTAAAAGTTATCGATTCTGGCGGCATGGCAGATATTGCAGAAATCAACATTGAAATTGCGCCATAAAGATACGCAGGGACATCCATCGATTTCGCCCACATCGTATTCGGGCCATGTCTGGCAGAGCAAGATCATTTTCTTTGTGCACCCAAGGAATGAACACAAGGACACATCCATAAACCTTTAGCCCCCGAACACCATCCACCGAGCAATTCGCTAATTCTTTTAACCAGTCAACTTTCATTCCGGATAAACTCACAATGACAATAATCGATAGTAAGCGAGGCATGCGTGGTTTTTTCTAAGGACTGCGGGAAGAATTAGAGTTTTTTTCAAGGATTGAGATGAGAACAAAAAAATAACGGCGCTAAGTCAATCACGAAAATAGCATTCGTGATTGATTAACACCTCGGATAAATCGCTGGGGAAGCTTTTGAAGAGTTACGTGTAAACGGGTGACATGGCCTAGCATGCGCGGTGTGGATAGCTTCTGATGGCCTTGCATATGAGTGAGATAACTTTCTGGGTTTATGTTAAGACGCGCAAGAACAGGGGGAAACTGTTCCGGTATTGCGCCGCGTTTG